>JAQWAM010000377.1 GCA_028707675.1 Kiritimatiellia bacterium
GGACGCCGAAGAGGAGCGCGAACAGGTGCGCCGCGCCACATGCACGGTCCTCAGCCAACTGCTGATGCCCGACATCGTCGAGATGCTGGAGGACCGGCGCCTCAACGACCTGCGCATCTTCCTCGCCGCGCAGCCGCCCCCGGAAATAGCGGAACTCATAACCGCCCTGAACGCGGCCGACCAGATACTGGTCTTCCGCCTGCTGCCCAGAAGCATGGCCGACGACGTGTTCTCGCTGCTCGAATACCCCTCGCAAAACCTGCTTCTGGAAAACATGGCGCAGGACGAGACGCGCCAAATCCTCTCGGCGCTCTCGCCGGACGACCGCACCGCGCTATTCGAAGAGCTGCCGGCCAGCGTGCTGCAACGCCTGTTGAACCTGTTGAGCGACAAAGACCGCAAACAGGCCCTCAGCCTCCTCAGCTACCCGAAGGACAGCGTCGGGCGCCTGATGACCAACCGCTATGTCTTCGCCCGCGAGGAGTGGACCGTCGCCAAGACGCTGGAACAAATCCGCGCCATGGGCGACGATTCGGAAACCGTCATGATGGTCTACATCATCGACGGGCGCGGCGTCCTGGTGGACGACCTGCTGCTGCGCAAGCTGATCCTCGCCGATCCGGCCGCAAGCGTATCGTCCCTGATGGACCGCCACTATGTGGCGCTGCACTCGTTGCAGGACCGCGAAGAGGCCGTCATGGTGTTCAAGAAATACGACCTTTACGCCCTGCCGGTAGTCGACTCGGAAGGCGTCCTGCTGGGGATCGTCACGAACGACGACATCCTCGACGTGTCGGAAGAAGAGGCCACGGAAGACTTCCACAAGGTCGTGGCCATCCGCCCCCTTAGCGCGGGGTACCTTCAGACGCCGCTCTCAATGCTGTACCGCAGCCGCATGCCCTGGCTGGTGACGCTGGTGTTCGTCAACATTTTCTCAGGCGCGGGCATAGCGCATTTCGACAAGCTGATCGGCTCGTTCGTGGCACTGGTTTTCTTCCTGCCGCTGCTGATCGCCAGCGGCGGCAACGCCGGCTCGCAATCCGCCACGCTGGTCATCCGCGGCATGGCCCTGGGCGAACTGACGCTGACTGACTTCCTGAAGGTTTTCTGGCGCGAGATAATGGTTTCGCTGAGCCTCGGGCTCTCAATGTCTGCTGCGGTGTTCCTGCTGGCCTGGTGGCGCGGCGGCACGCGCATCGGCCTGGTGGCCGCGCTCTCCATGATTCTGATCGTAGTGGCCGGCAGCCTCATCGGAATGACCCTGCCGTTCATCCTGCGCCGGTTCAAGGTCGACCCCGCCGTCGCCAGCAGCCCGCTCGTGACCTCCCTGGCCGACATCCTCGGGGTCTTCATCTACCTGGGCCTCGCTTCCGCCCTGCTGTAGCCGGAAAACGCGGCCCGAGCTTTCACACTGCGCCCCGCCAGTACGGGCGGACGTACCGGACGCCCGATTTTTAAACTGCCATCGTCTGACAATGTGCGGTCGTATATCGAGCATCTTTTAATCTCGCATGCCTCTGCATATAGTGATACATTTTTTTACAGTTCTTATTTTACTGCCAGTGAGAATCTTTATTCATGATCGATGATTTGATTTACGGGTTTTCGCCCGAGACATTCAGCGAATGGTGCCGCGCGAAGTTTGACCGCTTTACCGCCGACCCGCATGACGTGCCCAATGACGAGAAGTTTCCCAAAGCCAGCGTAGTCGGCTATGTGAACGTCCTCTCCGACGGCGAGGTGAACCGCCCCCTGCTGGTGATGTCCGTCTATGCCGGCCAGAAAATCAACGAACGCTCCAGCCGCCGCAAACAATTCGATTTCGCCCGCAAACAGCTTCAGGCCGCCATCGACACACCTCCCGCCAAAGTCAAGGGACTCTTCACGCAGGGGCTGTTCGCCTTCCATGACAGCGACGGCAACTTCCGTCTCAGCCTCGTGTCTGGGCGCGCGGACGGCAAGCGCCTGGTTTACGGCGATTTCAAACGTCAGTCGTTCTTCGTTCACCCGGTCCGGAACAACAAGACGTTCCGTGCGCGCATGGAGCCTTCGTTCAGCTCCTACGGTGATCTCTGCAAGGCTTTTTCCGTCGAGACGTTGACTAAGGAGTTCTACAACAGCCTCTTCGCCTGGTACGAAAGGGCCATGGCCCCCGAATCCAACGTGACCTTCCCCAACGACATCAACCGCGACGATGATGACCGTATCCAGCTCGCGGAGCACCTCATCCGGTTGATCACTCGCCTCATGTTCATCTGGTTCATCTGCCAGAAAGACCTTATCCCGGAAAAGCTATTTAAACCGGCTGAGCTGAAAAAGATCCTCAAATCCTTCGACCCCGACTCCCCGAAGCAAGACAACTACTACCGCGCCATTCTTCAGAACCTCTTCTTCGCGACCCTGAACTGCGAGATCAAAGACCGCACCTTTGCCAACGAAGGCGACGATGAAGCGGAGCGCAAAGAACATTATGGCATTAAATTGCTCTACAGGTATCCTGAAGAATTCACCTGCACGAAAGATAAGGTGATAGACCTCTTTCGACGCGTACCCTTCCTGAACGGCGGACTCTTCGAGTGCTTGGACCGTAAAAAAGGGAGCAACGCCCGAAGCCCTGTTATCTATCAGGACGGCTTCAGCCGTAATCCGAAACGCGTGGCCCACATCCCCAACAACCTGTTCTTCGACGACCGCGGGCTGATCACGCTCTTCTCCCGCTATGACTTCACAGTGGACGAGAACGACCCCAACGACAGCGACGTGGCCCTCGATCCGGAATTGCTCGGCAAGGTCTTCGAAAACCTCCTCGGCGCGTACAATCCCGAAACCAAGGAGACCGCCCGCAAGCAGAGCGGTTCCTTCTACACCCCCCGCGAGATCGTCAACTACATGGTGGACGAGAGCCTCAAGGCCTATTTGCTGACACAATGTGAGGCAGGCATTAAATGTGTGGCGGGCATTCCCGCCTGCCCCGAAGGTGTGGCGGGCATTCCTGCCTGCCCCCAAGGTGTGGCGGGCATTCCTGCCTGCCCCCAAGGTGTGGCGGGCATT
>JAQWAM010000378.1 GCA_028707675.1 Kiritimatiellia bacterium
CTCTGCACGTGCCGTTGACGGCCAAGGCGTAGCAGGCGGGCGTGAGCGTACTCTGCGAGAAGCCCATGGCGCTTAATGCGGCCGAGTGCGGCAAGATGATCGCAGCGTCCAAGAAGGCCCGCAAGGGCGCCAAGCTGATGGTGGCGCACTGCTTGCGGTTCTGGCCGTCTTACGTGTATCTGAAAAAGCTGGTGGAGAGCGAGAAGTACGGAAAAGTCGTGGCGGCTTCTTTCCGCCGTTTCAGCGCGCCTCCGGGGTGGCAGAAGGGAACTGACTGGTTTGCCGACGAGGACAAGAGCGGCGGGGTGGCGCTGGATTTGCACGTCCACGACACGGACATGGTGAATTATCTGTTCGGCATGCCGAAAGCCGTCACGAGCTCGGCCGCGTTCGGCAAGCACGGAGAGATGCAGTACATCTCAACGCTGTATGATGTCGGCGGCGCGGCGGTGACGGCCGAGGGCAGTTGGGTCATGACGTCCACGCTGGGTTTTGAGGCCAGCTACTTCGTGACCTTCGAGAAGGCGGTCGTGATCCTTGACGGCAGGCGCGAGCGACCGCTTTGCGTTTATCCTTCAAAGGGCGCGGCTTTCGAACCAAAGCTGCCGACGGGCGAGGGTTATGAGTACGAGATCGAGTGGTTCTTGGATGTGCTCAACGGCAAAAAGGTCGAGAAGGTCATCACGCCGGAGCAGTCGCGTGATTCCGTCAAGATTGTTGATGCCGAACGGCGTTCTGCCAAGAGCGGCAGAAAAGTTGTCATTCGTTAAATCAGAGTTAACGCTTGCGGGAAGACCGCCGCGCGCGCGGCGGCGCCGCGATCAAAGGAGGATGGTATTATGCAAATGTGCGGCAAGTGGCCGATCGGGGTGTGCAGTTGGTCTTTCAGGAAAGATGTCGAGGAAATCGGCTCGGTCATGACGGCGCTGGGGGTCGAGCACATCAACCTGGCGATCGCGCCGGCGCTGGGGCCGGACGGCGACAAGTATCTGGAGGCGGTCAAGCGCCAGGGCTGGACGATCTACTCCGGCATGATGAACTACGATTACGAGGACTATTCAACGCTGGACTCGATCAGGCTGACCGGCGGCATCGCGCCGGACGAGCATTGGCCTGCCAGCGGCGAGGCGTTCGCCCGCGCGGCCAAGATCACGGCGGAGCTTGGGTCCAAGTACATCATGATGCACGTCGGGTTCCTTGACCATTCGGACAAGGCGTACGCCAAGAAGTTTTATGACCGCGTCAGGTTTCTGGGCGACAGCGCGGGCGAGGCCGGCGTGGCGGTTCTCATGGAGACCGGGCAGGAATCCGCCGAGGATCTGCAGAAGTTCGTGGAGACGCTCAACCATCCGAACGTGCTGCTTAACTTCGATCCGGCCAACCTGATCCTGTACAACAAAGATGAGCCCATGTCCGCTTTCCGGCGTCTGGCGCCATGGGTGCGCCAGATACACGTAAAAGACGCCGTCAGGACCGCCGCCCCGGGCACATGGGGCAGCGAGGTGGTATGGGGCGAGGGCCAGGTGAACTCCTTCGCGTTTCTGAACACGCTGGCCGAGTGCGGCTTCGAGGGTGTGGTGGCAGTCGAGCGCGAGGCCGGGGACGAGCGCGTGAAGGATATTGCAACGGCAGTGCGCCGGCTGATGGCGTATTAAGTGGGCCATATTACAGGGCATCTGCGTTGTGGAGGTCTCATGTGTGCTCAAGTTGACGCGACAACTTTTTTGTCTTTCGTGTGCAAAGCCTGTCATCAAGAGATTGAAGCCCCCGCCGGCATGGCCCGGCGGGAGGCGGAATGCCCGGCATGCGGCGCTATAATCGAGGTGCCCGACACCTCCGAGCCGGGCACGATCTGGGCGAAGGCGGGTGCGGAACCGGACCGGCCGACCAACGAACAGGTCGATGCCATGAAAAGCCGGACGATACGCATTGAATTGAATGACCAGTGGTGACCACGGCCCCGCACAGGCTTTTGCTCTATGCCCCGCATTCTATTAATTGCCTCAGGCCCCTACCATCCTTGGGAAGGGGCCTGTCACCGCATCCGCCATAACCTTGAGGCCATATCTGCCCTGGGCTATGAGGTTGACCTTCTGACCCTTGACGTGGGGGAACTGCCCGCCATGGAGGGTGTGCGGGTTTTCGGGGTGCCAAGAGTCGGCTGTTTTGCGCGTCTGTTGATGTTCCTCAAGGCTTTTGCGCTCGCCGACCGCCAGCGTTACAAGCTGATTCATGGCATGGGCGACTGCGGCGCGCTGGCGTGCCGGGCCGGAAAGTTTTCCGGAACGCCATTTGTGTTTGAGCTGCACAGTGACAACGTGCCTCAGCCGACGCGCTCCGGACGGGACACAGGCGTGGGCGTGCGGCTTTGCTTAGCCCGACGCGCGCTGGCCCGGGCAAATGCAGTGATAGGTAATGACATGTGCGTCATATCGTATCTGTCCGGCATGAACCTGCACAGCCGCGCCTGCCTGATACCAGACATTCCGGCGGTCGCGGAAAATCTCGCGGAGCCGGCGCGGAATCTGGCGCGGATACGTTTTCGGGCAAGTCCTGAACAGAAAATCATCACATGCGTGGGTTCTTACAGCCGGTTTCAGGGGCTGGACATCTTCTTCAACGCCATGCCGCGGATTATGGCGGCGGTTTCCGCCGCCAAGTTTGTGGTCGTGGGCGGCGACGCCGACGAGATCAAGCGTATGCGCGGCAAGCTGGCGGCGGCGGGCATCGAAGAAGCGGTCGCGTTCCCCGGGCGCATGCGTTCGGACGAGCTGGCGGCATTGCTGACAATATCGGACGTGCTGGTGTCGCCGCGTCGCGGCGGCTGCGCCGTTCCAGTCAAAGTTTTGGATTATCTTTACTCCGGATCCCCGATCGTGGCGGTGGACACGCCGGCGAACCGCGCCATATTGACGCCGGCCAACGCGCTCATAACGCGGCCCGCGCCCGACTCTTTGGCTGAGGGCGTCATAAGGCTGTGCATGAATCCGGGTCTGGGAGCGGGTCTGGCGCGTGATGGCCAAGCGACCCTGCGGCGCGAGAACCGC
>JAQWAM010000379.1 GCA_028707675.1 Kiritimatiellia bacterium
TCTTCCGATCTTGTCATGATACGCTTTGGCCATAGGCCCTTCCACACTATTTTTTGTTGAATCCTGCGTTGGAAAATGAATCGGCGCGCTTTTGTGACTTTGGGCGTGTTTGTTCAGCGGGCCGCTTGTCTCCGGTGCGGGAATACTCTATACTATGCGTTGTTAAGAAACGAGGCCACCTATGACACCCGCCGTTCACATACAAAACCTGTCGCGCCACGAGAAAATTCAGACCATGGAACTCCTGTGGGAAGATCTCTCACAGGATAGCGCCTCCTTGGAGTCGCCCCCGTGGCACGAGGCGGCTTTGCGCGAGACCGAAGACCGGGTCCAGTCCGGTGACGAGCGCATACTGGATTGGCGCGAGGCGAAAGAGGAACTTCGGAAACTCTTCAAATGAAGATCAGACTCCTATCCTCGGCTTTTCAGGACCTGCTCGCCGGACGGCTGTTCTATGAGAAGATGGGAGAGGGTCTCGGTGAGTATTTCTTCGATTCCCTGTTCTCTGACATCGACTCGCTCGCTTTATTTGGCGGCATCCACCAAATCGTGTATGGGTATCACCGCATGCTCTCGAAACGGTTTCCATTTGCCATTTACTATAAAGTTGGGAGAGAGGATACCGTTATTGTTTGGCGTGTTTTGGACCTCCGCCAGCATCCGGCAAAATTGCGGAACGCTTTGCCTCATTAAGCGGCAGGATGCGCATTTTATGGAGTGCGGTGACAAGCGAAGCGCGACACCGCACTCCGGACTGCCATTTGCCGCATGCCAGCGGTCTTCACTGTCCCAAAACGAGGAACAACTCCCGGATCTCATCCGCCACATCGCTCTCGCTCTCCGCGTACAGCCGGACCTCGTCCTCCATCAGCCGCCGGTAGGCCCGCTTCGCGGTCAGCAGACAGTTGCCGGCCTGCTTTTCTGTCAGTCCGTGTTGGGCACCGAGATCGGCCAGCGGCACTTCTGGCGTTCCGTGCAAAATCGGATCAATGATCCGCCGCACGAAGATGTCGTAGTGCGCGCGCTTGCCCGTGGTTTCGCACTCCGCCTCCAGCCGTTTGAGCACGCGCATCACCACGCCCACTGCCCAGCGCCGATCGAACACTTTGTCGGGTGTCAGCCCCTCGTCCCGCGGCTCAAACGGATGCTCCTCGCTATCCATGAGGGCATCGAGCGACACGAGCCCCGCCGCCGGTTTCCGCCGTTGCGCGTTATCCGACCGCCGTTCGTTAGACACAAACCGCTTGAGGCACGTCAGCATCAGCGACCGGAGATGCCCCCTGCCCGGATCAGCCTTGGCAAAACCGTCGTTCTCAAACCACTCTGCAAAGAAGGCCTGCGTCAGATCCTTGGCTGCCGCGTCGCCATGTCCAGAGCGCAGCAGAAACCCGTATACCGGACGCCAATACCGCCCAGCCAGAATGTTCAGCCCGGCCTCCCGCAGCGCCGGGTCCTCCCCGCGCAGGCTCTTCAGCAACCCCCAGTCCGTTGTCGGAAACGCGTCTTCATCCAATCGCCCTCAAGTAATGTTTCGAATATACAATATATTGGATATAATCGTCAATGGCAAAAATCGATATCTGGTTGCGCCGGGTGCGATGTAACGTAGTAAAAGCCAACCGATTACCAGCCGCGCTGATGATGTTATGGACGACCGAGGGGCGAGGATGCTACAATTTTTACTTATTAAATCAGTAAAGCATTTTTATCAAGGGTACCAAATGCAAAAGAACAAACTCACGCGCCGTGACTTCCTGGCCCGCTCTGGCTCGCTGATCGCCATGCCGGCCATCATTTCCTCGGGCTGCCTCGGCCCGCGCAAAGGCTGCGCCGCCGCCCGCCCCGCGCCTTCGCAGCGCCTTAACGTGGGCTTTATCGGCTACGGCACCATGGCGCACGACAATATCGGCAACTTTCTCAACAACGACAACGTGCAGGTGGTTTCGGTTTGCGATTGCAACAAGGAATCCGGTCTTTACGGCTACCGGGCCGAGCGGCAGGGCGGACGCGAACCCGGCCGCCGCCGCGTCAACGAGTTTTACGCAAAAAAACTCGACAAGCCGGATTACAACGGTTGCAAGGTTTATGCGGACTTCCGCGAGATGCTGGACAAGGACGATCTCGACGCGGTGGTCATCAGCACGCCGGACCACTGGCACGCGATCCAGGCCGTCTGGGCGGCGCGCAAAGGCAAGCACATTTACGGCCAGAAGCCGATGTCGCTGTGCATCGCCGAAGGCCGCCGCATGGCTGACGAGGTCGCCAAGGCCGGCGTCACCTTCCAGGTCGGGTCGCAGCAGCGTTCCGACAACTACTTCCGCATGGCCTGCGAATTCGTGCGCAACGGGCGCATCGGCAAGCTGCGGCGCATCGAGATCGGACTGCCCGGCGGCTATGCCAACTGGGGCAAGACTCCGGAGCAGCTCTCTGAGCTGCCGCTGGCCAAGCCGCCGGAGTATTTCGGCGCGGCGGGGTTTGAGATGTTTCTGGGGCCCGCCCGCGAGCGTCCCTTCATTCCGGCCATCCACCAGCCGATGGTTTGGCGCTGGAATCTGGACTACTCCGGCGGCATGATCACCGACTGGGGCGCGCACCATCTCGACATAATGCAGTGGGCTTTAGGCAAGGATGATTCCGGGCCGGTGGCGGTCGAGAACCTCAAGAGCGACCTGCCGCCTTACGAGTCGCTGCTCAACACAGCCGGGCACTACAGTTTCGAGGTGGTATACGAGGACGGCACGCGCGCCTTCGTCTCCGACAAGTTCCGCAGCGGCCTGCGCTTCATCGGCGAGGGCGGTAAGGAGATCTTCGTCACACGCGGCAAACTGGAGATGAAACCCGAGGGGCTGATCCGCGAGAAGATACAGGAGAGCGAGATCAACCTTTACAAGAGCGGACAGCACGAGCGCAATTTCATCGAATGCATCTACAGCGGCGAACCGACCATCACTACCTGCGAGACCGGACACCGCTCGATCACCATCGCGCATCTGGCCGTGATCGGCCTGCGCCTTGGGCGCGACAAGCTGCGCTGGGATCCGAA
>JAQWAM010000380.1 GCA_028707675.1 Kiritimatiellia bacterium
AAAAGTCGCGAGAGGCGTTTCCCAGAAACGGCCGCGTCGCAACCACCTGTAAAAGAAGCCGCGGAAGAAAAACTCTTCGATGACCGAGATGACGCAGGACGAGCCGACGAGTTTGATCAGCGTCATGGCCCAGCCGGCTTCATGCGGCATATAGGCGCGCGAGACATGGCCCGGCGGCAGCGCGGGGTAGAAGTCAAAGTTGTAATAGTCCGGCAAAGCGCCGGGCATCATGATCAGCCAGCGGTGGTAAAAATCCTGGAAGCGCGGGAAGGCGCGGCCGGCCGCGGGCATTTCCGGCATGATCCAGACTGCCGCCACCAAGACTCCGACGCACAGCGCCGGCGGCAAGTGGTTAAGGCGCAAAGGAGAGTAGAATTGCCATGGTTTAAGCCAGATGAACAGGGCGGCGCAGGCGAAAGTTTTTAACGCGTAACTCCAAGGGTACAGCCAGCGCGGGCAGATCGCGAGAGCCTCAAGAGCCTGTAGAAGCAAGATGGCGCTGACCCAGAGGGCGAAAGGGGCGATATGCCCCCATAAAGCCATCCGGTAAGTGTCAGATTTCAAGAGGGTGCGCATAAGTTTTTTTGGATTGCCGATTAACAGACGGCGCGGCAGCCGTCTCTCCAGTTTCTGAAATTAGTTTGCGGCAGACACAGCGGTCGTTCTCCAGTTTCGGGAATGAGGTCAGTTTCGCAGGCGGCGCCATTCGTCAAGCTGTTCTTGCGTCGGCGCGGAGACCACCTGAAACAGGCGCCATGAGCCGAAAGTGCCAGCGAAGAGCAGGCGGTCGGCCCCGAGGTGATAGATGTCGGGGTATTTCCAGAAGACGCTTTCCGCGCGCGAGCGGCCATGCGGACGCGGCACCAGCACATACAGATCCTGACCCTTGTAATTCCGCCGCAACGAGCCGATGTGCAGGTCAAGGTTGGGCATCAGCAGCTTGCCGTCATAACCGCGCAGCAGGTCAAGCCCGGTATAACCGAGGGCGAAAACGCGCCCGTAAGGGGTTACGGATTTGACATGCGCCTCGACTTCCCCGATCACCTGTGCCCGCTCCGAGCTGTCGTCGGCCGTTGCGTCACGGGCAAACCAGGCGTTGCCGAGCCAGACGATCAGGATCAGCGACAGGCACGAACGGTAAACGGGCTGACGCAGCCGGACGACGGTAACGATCATGAGAGACAAAGCGCACGCGTGCAGCGCGGGTCCCGTCCAGTCTATGCCGTGCCAGGCGAAAACCTTCGCGTAGGCGATCATCAGCAAAGCCATGGAGATCAGGGTGGCGGCGGCCGCCACAGGCCCGGCGCCGGGTTTTGCCGCGCGGCAGTCAATCCTCCAAGTCAGCGCAAGGGCTGGCAGCGCGATGACTGCCGGCGCCGCCAGCAGGGCCAGGAACAGGCGCGTGTCATAAACCAGAAAGCGGATCGAACGCAAAAAGAAGAGGGCGTCACCCAGCACCAGCCGGTTGAGAAGCATCCAGACTCCGAGCATGTAAACCAACGGTAGCCAACCCAGCAAAAGCCAAGCGTGGAAACGCGGGCGCGTCTCGCGGTGGCCGGCCGCGGCGATCGGCAGCAGCATGGCCGAGATGCAGGCGAAGCCCAGAACGTTGAATCCGCACATGGCTAGAAAAGCGCAGGCTGCGGCAGCCGAAACCACGTCGCGCAGGCGCCGGCTGGCAGCCCAATCAGACACTGACGAGGCGCACAGCAAAACCAGTCCGACGGTCAGGGCAGTGCCGGCCTGCAGAAATTCTGCATTTGATGCGAGCACTGCCAAAGCCGCGATGGCGGCTTGCGCCATGATTATTTTCAGCACATTTTGTCCTGCGGACTTGAGCGCTTCACGCACAGACCAAAAGACAAAGAACCATGACACCCAGAAAGCGGCGCGTCCCGCCAGCGGTTCAGAAAACAGCCAAGAGAAGGGCAGGTAGAACAAGACATGCAGGGGCGCGACCCAGCAAGAGCCGAAAAGAGCCTGTCGGCCTTCGGTGGTGCCTGCCATCAGCTCTCGGCAGATGCCGGCCGCTTGCGCGGCCGGATCGAAATGCCGGCATTGGAACAGCGTGAGATATAGCAGCGCGGATGCCAGCAGCGCCGGCGTGACGCCGCCGGTCACCAGCCTGACCGTCCGATATTTTTCGCGTTTAGCGTCCATGTCGCAGATCCTGTGCCTTGCCGCTCAAACCGTGCTGTGTTTTTTCCCATACGAAAGGATCGCGGAAAAACTGCAGGAAGGCCCGCCAGCCGCTGTAGCTCATCATGACCCAGTACACCGGCGTCAGCAAGGCCCACCACATCAGGTTGTCCTTTTTGCGCTTGCAGCACCCCAGCAGGTTGATATAGACGAAGACGAAATTTCCCAGAAACAGGCAAAAGGCCCCGGCGGCGAAAACCGGCCCGGGGAACAGTGTGGAGACTCCGGCGGGGCGCCAGATGAACCACACCAGCGCCATGGCCCAGAAGAACGGGTTGATCAATACCGAAAAGGTGACGCCGCCGATCAGCATCTGATAATGGAAGAAATTCACCGCGCCCAGATCTTTGATCAGTTTGCAAGGGTGCCGCATGTGCACGAACCATGTCTGGATGTAGCCCTTCTGCCATCGGGTGCGCTGTCTGATCCAGAACCGCAGGTCGCAGCAGGCCTCTTCCCATGTTGTGGTCTCCAACATGCGTGTGCGGTATCCGGCGCGCGCCAGGCGCACGCCCAGATCGCAATCCTCGGTGACGTTGTAGGCATCCCAGCCCATCAGATCCAGCAGGACTTTGGTTTTGAAATGGTTCGAGGTTCCGCCCAGCGGTATTACCGCGCCGAGAGCGGCCAGCCCCGGCAACTGCAGGTCGAACCAGGCCGAGTATTCGGCCGTGAACCAACGCGTGATGATGTTGTGGCCGGAATTGTAGTAGTTTAGGCGGGACTGGACGCACACGACATCTTCGGCAGAATCCTCGAAGGCCATGACCGCCTTTTTCAGTTGATCTTTTTCCGGCAGGTCTTCGGCGTCATAGATCACAAGGTATTCGCCGCGTGCGAGG
>JAQWAM010000381.1 GCA_028707675.1 Kiritimatiellia bacterium
GTTGATGATCAACTCAGGGTCAAAATCGACGTTGGCGTATTTTTTGGCCATCTCGCGGCGGCGGCGCAGGCACTCGGCCTTGGAACCTTTCGTGACCTCCGTCCAGGTGCCCCAGAACGGCACGTTGATGTCAATCCACGTGATCAGCCGGTCCCACTGCTCCTGATCCAGCTTCACGCCCTTGTGCCCCTTGCCGAGAATCTGAACCAGCTCCGAGGTGTCGGCGTGGAACTCCATCGGCGTCAGAAGGTGGTAATCGCCTTCAGGGCCGTTGCGCCGCACGTACGGGTGCAGATTCAGGTAGGCGGTAGAGAAACCCTGCGCGTCAGGCTTGTTTTCGAAATTCGGGATGGGCTGCCCCAGCTTGTTTTTAGCGGTGGCCTTGCTGTTGTGGCATCCCACGCAGGAGCGGTCCAGAACCGGCTGCACCTCGCGCTCGAAGGCGAAATTACGCCGCGGCCCGTACCAAGGCTTGATCGCCTGCGGCTGCTTGCGCGCGGCGGCGGAGTAGCCGGAGGGCGCCAGATTGTTCTGCTGCTCGTGGCACCCCATACAAGAGACCGTTTCGCCAGGCATGCCGACGAACCAAGAGCGCATTATCTGCATGGCCTTGCCGTCACCGTCCAGCGGCTGTAGCGCAAGCGGCGTGTTGGCCGGCGCCTTGAACATGCACGAACCGTCTTCCTCAAGCGCGACCGTGCCGAGCATCACTCTCGTGTCCCAGGGTCCCTCAAACCCGACCACATAATGGCCGCCGACATTGCGCGGCGAATATTCGTACTGGAAAACACGCAGAGCCTTGGCCTTGCCGCGCGGCACGCCCGTCAGGCCTTCGCCCAGATGCGAGCCTACCATGTACACCGTACACTCCTTGTCCGCCAGATTCACGCGCGGCGCGGGCAGCGGCGGGCGCGGATGCGGTTTCAAAGGCATCGGCTCGTAGAGATGATCCGACATCGACTGCCGCAGCGGCACCAGATTGTCGTATATGTCCGCCAGCGCGATGAAGAACGGACCGCCGCTGTTCGCGTGCATGGACACCAGGAACAGATCGTCGCTGAGAGGGTACGGATGCAGAAACAGCGGCGACGATTTGTTCACGAGCTGGTCGATAGTGCGGTTGTCGACCGGCTTGCCGTAGCCGGGAATGCGCTGCACCGCGCCGGCGGTCTCGTGCCGGCCGCGCGAGATGTCGAACAGCGTCAGCTCGCCCATTCTGGCCAGTCCGTGGTGTCCGCTGACAATGCCGACGAATTTCGTCGACGATCCAGGCAGCGGCCGGGCGTAGAACAGGCTGTTGGGCCAGTAAGAGTTGCTGCCGTAAAACTCCTTCTGATCCGTGCCGTCGGGGTTCATGCTCATCAGCACCCGCGCGAAGTAATGCGCTGAGTCCGTGTACTCCCAACGCAAGTATAGGAAGCGGCCGTTGGGCAGTGCTGTGGGGCACCAGCTGTTGTCCTGATCGAACACCAGACGCCGGATACTGCCGTCGGTCTCCATCATGTGCAGGTTGCCGACATAGTCAGATCCGCTCACGCACGGGACTCCCTGAAACCCGCTGGTAGCCACAAACAGCCGACGCCCGTCCGGCAGATAGCAGGGATCGTAAAAATCGATGTCCGGCTGGTCGTCGGGTGTGATCTCCTTGAAAGTGCCGGGGCGATCCAGATCGGTCTCGAACACGCGCCATCCGGGCTTGCCCGTGTGCCCGCAAGAGTACATGACGCATTGCGCGTCATAATCCAAATCCACGTCACCGATAAAGTTCTCGCTGGCGAACACCGTCTGCGGCGCCTTGCCGCCGGGCTTGAGCGGGGCCCGCACCAATTCGTTGAAATAACCGTGCAGCGGCACCGATGAGTTGCCCTGCCAGTTCTGCGGCAGCCCCCTGTGCGCGGAACCTTTCGAGCGCCGCACGAAAAGCAGCTCCGTGAAGTCGACGGCGGGATGCTTGAGAAACACATCATAGTGCAAAGCCTCGATCTGCCGCGCGACCGCCAGTTTAACCTGAAAGTCATTTCCGGCATTGGCCTCAGCCGCAATCTGGCGCAATTCCGCGCTGCGCCGCAGCAGCGCGTCTTTGTCTGTATAAACCTCCGGGTGCTTTGCGGCATACGCCCTGACCGCGCGCTCAAGGGCATCAGGATTGAAGAAATCCAGCCGGGTAAGCTCGGCGGTCTGCGCCCGCCCTTTATGAAAAGCCTGCCGAACGGGAGCGAGACCCGCCACATCTTTGATGTTTTTTACATGCTCCTCCAAGCCCGCGCGCATGTGCGCCGGCATCTCGCCTAGATAACGCCGCGCCAGCTCCGCCAGCTCGCCGGACTGTTTTCTTTGGTAAATGTCGCTTCCCGCGAATTCCTCCATGATGTCAGCGCGAGCCTCTGGAAAATCTTTTAAAAGCCGAGAAGTGATAGGTTTCAGATTGCGAAAAGCCTCAAGTTTTTCCTGCGTCGCCAATACGGTCGTGATCCAGTGATCCTTCTTCACGTACGCGGCGCTCACCTCCGCGTCCGTGGCCGGCTCGATCTTGCGGGGGATTGTTTTGCCCGCCGCCGCGGTTTTCAAGGACGCGTCGACCGCGAGGGAGTTTTCGGCGGGCTTGGGGTCGGACAGCGTCCGCTCCCACTTCACTTTGCGGTCCGTCCCGATGATCATCACTGAGGCGTCTTTCAGGCGCTCCGCTTCCTCAACGCGATTCCAAACCGCGATCCGCTCGATCGGAAAATCCCGGCGAAGATCCACCTCCCACCAGGGGTTGGGCTGATTCTCTGGGGTGTGGGTAATGGAGCCGCCGGACCAGCGCGTGTTTTTATTGCCGTCGATAGCCCGTTGCGCCACGCCGCCATGGGCGGTTTTGCTCTGCGATGCGCGCCCCTTGAGTGCCACATTGGCCCCGCCTGAAAAAATCTCCACCTCGGCCAGCGAGAGCGTTGCCTTTTCTTTCGGTATTTCCACACGCACGAAGCGACCGGAGACCGCGGTTTGCGACAGCACGACAAAAATCTGCGCAAATACCGCAAGACC
>JAQWAM010000382.1 GCA_028707675.1 Kiritimatiellia bacterium
CTTATCTCGGTTGCGAGAAGCCGCTCCGCACCGGGGACACGCGCTCGGATAATCTGAAGACGCTGATGACGGTGAACCGCGAGTTCGCCAACATCGTCAACGCTGTCAGCAAACTCCGCTACATCGGCGCGTTCCACGCGGGAATGGTGTCCGTCGGCGCGACCGCCTACACCTTGACAGCTACCCGGCTCGCACTTTCGCCGCTGCCGGTAAAGAGCGAACCGAAAACGACCGAGTTGATCGCGCGGGACAGCCGCGCCGGGATCGCCGAACGGCTCACCGACACGATTCTGGTGTCGCGCTTCGACGAGCCGGACAAGCGGGCACCCGAGGGTATGCGGTGGATAGTAGTGAATCTCGACTATGTCTCGCCCAAGAAGATCACGGTCACGGCGGAGCTGCCGCTTGCCGAGTTCGACGCGCTCAAAGGCGTTTGGGGCGAGGCGGTGTCGAAGTCGGTCAAACTCGTGCTCCCGCCCGGCGGCGGAAAGTTGATGAAGACCGTGAGATGATGGACATACGAAACCCCAGAAAGGCGTGATCGTGAAGTTTTCACGGTTGTTTGTTCTCGGCGCGTTGGCTATGGGGATCGCTTTGGGCGGATACGCGAACCCTGCGGTTTTCACGGTCGCCGAGAACGGCATGCTCAAGGCGGATATTGTCGTTCCCGCCGAACCGAGCGGGGTCGAGCGATACGCGGCGGATGAGCTCAAATACCATCTCGACAAAGCCGCTTGGCTCCGATGCGGAGATCGTCACCGAAGACAAGTTCGAGCAGATCGGCGACATCGGGTCACCCATGAAGCTGGGGACGCTTTACGCCGTCTACGACTTCCTTGAGACGGAAATGGGCGTCAAGTGGATCTGGCCCGGCGAGATCGGCGAGGTGATTCCCGAACGCCGCGACCTCTCGTTCAGGCTGATCGACCGTTCCGGAGTCGAGCCCCTGAACGAGCGCTTCTGGTACGGTACGACCGCAAGCGGCGAGGTCACGGGGTTCACTTCGGAGAAGGCGATGCACGGTTTTTACGAAAAGCAGCGGAAGTTTCTGGTGCGCCACCGCGTGGGCAGACGGATCAAGGCGATCCGCGCCGGACACTCGTTCGCCGATTGGTGGAAGCGTTTCGGCGAAAAGCACCCGGAATGGTTCAACCTGCTGCCCGACGGCACGCGCCGCCCGTTCAGCTCGCCGGGGCTGGCGACGATGTGCGTCTCCAACCCCGAGGTATGGAAGTAGAAGGTCGCGGACTGGAAGCAGTGGCACGCTGTGCATTGCAAGGGCGACGACCCTTACGAGCCGTGGGTGAACGCCTGCGAGAACGATGTCGCCGGGTGGCACAAGGCGGGAGCGGAGGACTTGACCATGCGGCCGAACTACATGCTCGCGGACGGCCTCCAGAACCTCCGGGGAGTCGGAAGGCGGTTCGCGCAGCAGCTCGTCGAGCGTCCGGAACAGCTTCTTCGTCGATTTGTGCTTGAGGTCGTGCAGGATCTTACCGCGCCAGTCCTTCGCCTTCGCCGCGTCGGCGCCGTTGAGCGCGGCGGCGAGGGCTTGGAGGTGCTGGCTGAGGTGGTAGAAGTCCAGCATGGCCTTCGAGCATTTCTCGAAGCGGTCATCGTAGATGCGCCACAGCCACACGCCGCCGTCCATGACGAAAAAGACGTTCTTTGCCTGCAGAAGGCCCATCCGCACCGTCTCCCGGTGAAGGAGGACGCCGAAGTCGCAGGAGGACGTTTCCGCAGGAACCGCGACGACGTGCTTCTCCAGGATGGCTTTGCGCTTCCCGCTGACGGCCAGCAGGTCTGAGAGCTTGAAGATCACCGCCGAGCGGATCTCGTGCCAGTGGACGCGGTCCGGAAGTCCGCGATTTTCCTTGTCCAACCCCCAGTTCTCCCCCCGGCGCCGGGCGTTCCAGCCGTCCGCTGTGAGCGGCAAGATGAAACTGTAGCTAAAGCGGCCTCCACGGTACCGGCGACGAAAAGCAATTGCGCTACAAGATCTCTTGTTGGCACAAGGTGTTGATTCCAATGGACTTATAGCCATGTTCACCGATACGTTACAAGACGACATCGCGCCTGTGATGGCAAAACTGCAAACTCTTGGCCGGGCGATGCCGACGGGTTAAGTTATTACGGCGATGAATGCATTGCAAAACTTATCGGCTTGCCGGCCGGGCGTGTCGCGGATATCCGCGCGGGGCTGATAAGAGCCGGCCTGGTCGCGTACCGTCAACCTTTGTATCAGGTGTTAGAGCTGCCGGAGGTCCGCATATGATTAACTACGAGACTTACGCCAGGATCGGCGCGCTGACGCGCCAAGGGCTGACGTCGCCCCAGATCGCCTCGGACTGCGGCCTTGACGAGCGGACTGTCCGCCTCTGGCAGGGGCAGGCGGCCTACCGGCCGCGCCGTTCACCCGCGAAGACAGGCAAGCTGGACGCCCACCGTCAGGCGGTGGCCCGCCACTTGGCGGAACACCCCTAAAGTGCCGCGCAACTCTTTTTTGACGGAGTCGGGGGTTATGGAGAAGAATGCGGCGCCGTCGCCGGGCGCGGTGAGGGCGCGGTAGTGGGTGAAGAATACCTGGACGCCTTTGTGCCCCATCTCGCTGGCGACGCGGGCGGTGTCGCGGGTCTTGCTGACGGATCCGTCGAGAAGTATGTAGGCCGCGCTGATCCGCTCGGGGCGGAGGCGATCAGACGGCGGACGGCCTGGCGGTAGAGGGCGAGCGTGGCGGGCGCGGGGCCGGGGCCGAGCCAGAGGATCGGGACGCCGGGGGCGCCGCGGATGTACGGGACGGGGGTTTCGCTCACGGGGAGGGCGTTTCAGAGGTCTTCGGGGCGCAGGCCGGAGACGCGCAGGATGGCGCGGAGCAGGCCGGGCTTGAGGGGGGGCGCGCCGTGGACGGGGACGGTGAGGATCTCGGCGCGGCCCTCCATGACCATCACGTTGTGGCTGCCGCGCACGCGGTCGAGGCGCCACCCGGCGCGACGCAGGGCCGCGACCATCCGGCGGCCGCT
>JAQWAM010000383.1 GCA_028707675.1 Kiritimatiellia bacterium
CTATATCGTCGCGTTGGTCACCGGCTCACGGTCTGATCTGTCGGCCTCGCAAAAGAAAGGCAGCGCGTTGGGCGACGGCAAGTTGCCTGAGGCGGAATGTGCGCGATTGCTGAAGCTGGCACGGGACACCATCGCGCGGGCGTTGGAATCCGGAGAACGGGCTGCTGCGGCGACAGTGCCGGAGAAGCTCACTGAAGGCATGAAGGCCGTGCGGGGCGGTTTCGTGACATTGCACAAGCGCGGTGACCTGCGCGGCTGCATCGGAGAGATCGTGCCGCGCCGCGAGATCTGGCAAGCGGTGCGGGAGCAGGCTCTGAACGCGGCGTTCAATGATCCGCGCTTTCCGGCGCTGCGCAAGGACGAACTGAAGGAGATCGACATCGAGATATCGATCCTGACGCCGCCGCGGCCGGTCGGCTCGTGGCGCGAGATCGAGATCGGCAGACATGGTATGGTGCTCAGTAAGGGCGGGCGCAGCGCGGTCTTCCTGCCGCAGGTGGCGCCGGAGCAGGGGTGGGGTATTGAGGATACGCTGACGCATCTGGCGATGAAGGCCGGGTTGGGCCCGGAAGATTGGCGCGATGGAGCGGATTATCTTGTCTTCGAGGCGCAGATCGCGCGCGAGCGCGATTAGTTTGGCCTTTGGCGTGAGGTTTTGATAAGATATGTGCGGAAACTAAGCGATTCAGGGGATTTTATGTCAGATAATCAAGAAAAAGCAAAAAAGGGTCGGGGCTGCGGATTTGGCTGCGCCTTGCTGCTCGGGCTGCTGATCGGCATCGGGCTGTTGTTCGCGGCGTTGTTGGCGGGCGGGATCAAGGTCATGAACCTGCCGCAGGACAAGGCCGTGGCGGGGCTTTTCGGCAAAAAGCATAAGTGCGAGGGTGTCGGCGAGGACGAGGCGCCTTACATGTTGGAGCAGTGGTCGTACGGGTCCGGGACGGTCAAGGTGGTGCGGGTGCCGCTCGCGGGGATGATCATGCTGGGCGACTCCGCTTGGTACATGGGCAACGCCAACACGGTCTTGCGATCGATCCGACGCGCCACCCACGACCCCGAGGTGATGGGGCTGATCATGGAGATCAACAGCGGCGGCGGCGGGATCACCGACAGCGACATAATCTACAAGGCATTGCAGGATTTCAAGTCCAGGCAGGAAGGGCGCGCGGTGGTGACGATCATGGGGGACGTGGCTGCGTCAGGCGCCTATTACGTGGCGCTGGCGTCCGACTATATCTTGGCGCATCCGACCACGATCACCGGATCCATCGGCGTGATCATGCAGTCGTATAACATCAAGGAACTGGCGCAGAAGCTCGGCGTGCATGACGTGACCATAAAGTCGGGCGAGAACAAGGATATGCTAAATCCGTTCCGCGACGTCAAACCCGAGCAAACGGAGCTGCTGCAAAAGCTGATTTCAACCATGCACGACCGGTTCGTGACGCTGGTGGCGGAGAATCGCGGGTTGGAGAAATCAGCGGTGGCGCCTTTGGCCGACGGGCGTGTGTTCGTGGCCGATGAGGCGGTGCGCTGCAAGCTGATCGACGGCATCGGGTACAACGATGACGCGCGGAGCAAGATGGCCGAGCTGCTGGAGACCGACGCTGTGAAGGTGTTCCGGTATGACGAGCAGGTCACGCTGATGGACTTTTTCTCCGCGCGTCCCGGCATCGGCGTTGGGTTTGATCTTGAGCGGCTGCTGCGCGAGAACGCGGGCGGGAAGCTGATGTACCGCTGGGAGTGGTAGGGCGGTTGGCCGCCGGGAAGAATGTAATGTGTGTTGTTGGTGAGAACTGGGAAGGCGGCGGTCATGTGCATATGGCGGGGGTCTGCGGCACAGGCATGGCTGGCCTGGCGTTTTTGCTCGCAAAACTGGGATGGCGCGTAAGCGGTTGTGACGCCGTCCCGAACGCGCTGCGTGAGTGGCTGGAGCGGTCGGGCGTGCCGGTGGCGCGCGGGCATGACCCGGCGCATCTGGCAGGGGTTGATCGGCTGGTGGTTACCGCGGCGCTTGACCGGGCCGAGTCCGAGGTGGCGGCGGCGCTGGCCAAAGGCGTGTCGGTGTTGCGACGCGGCGAGGTATTGGCCGCGCTTGTCTCGCAGAGGCGCGGTGTTGCGGTGTGCGGCACGCACGGCAAGACCACCACCGCGTGTTTCACCGCGCGGCTTTTCCAGGAGATGGGGGATGATCCGGGCTGGTGCATAGGCGGCGCGACGCGGCGGCTGGGCGGGTTGGCCGGCGGAGGCGCGGGTTTGCTGGTGGTCGAGGCTGACGAGAGCGACGGCACCTTGGCCTTGTATTGTCCGGCGCTGACTGTGCTCACCAACATCGATTCTGACCACATGGAGCATTTTCAGGACGAGCGGGCGCTGTCGGCATGTTTCCGCAAGGCGCTGTCGCAGACGCGCGAGGGCTTGGCGGTCTGCCGTGACGACGCGCGCGCCTGGAGCGTCGCCGAAGGGGTTGACGCGCCTGTGCTCGGCTACGGTTTTTCGGAAAGAGCGGAGCTGCGCGCTTGCGAAGTGGAGGCGGGCGCGGATTCGGTCGCTTTCAGCGTTCTCTACCGTGGCATCGCGCTGGGGCGTGTGAAGCTGGGCGTGTCCGGCAGGCACAACGTCTTGAACGCCTTGGGCGCGGCGGCCGCCGCGCTGCTGGCGGGTCATGCGCCTGAGCGCGTATTCGGCGCGCTCGGGGAAGCCTGCCGCGAGCTGCCGGGCCGACGTTTCGAGTGTATCGCGTCGGCGGGCGGCATAAGCTTCGTGGCTGATTACGCGCATCATCCGGCAGAGCTGAAGGCGGCGGTGGCGATGGCGCTGGACCGCAAGCCCGCGCGTCTGGTGGCGGTCTTTCAGCCACACCGCTATACGCGGACAAAACTTTTGGGCGCGGCTTTCCCGGCGGCTTTCGCCGGGGCGGACGAGGTGTTGCTGCTGCCGGTGTATGCCGCGTCCGAGAGGCCGCTGGAAGGCGGCGACGTGTGCGACCTTTTCCGGCATTTCGTGGCGGCTCCGGGAGG
>JAQWAM010000384.1 GCA_028707675.1 Kiritimatiellia bacterium
GGACGCTTCCTGACAGACTGGGCAATGGAAATAGCAGACCTGTTCGGTAACCCCAGCTACTTCCATATCGGCGCTGACGAGGCCAATAAAATCGGCAAGGAGTGCGACCTGTGCCGCAAGAGCGTGGAGGAACTGGGGGTCGCCGGCCTGCTCGTGAAACATCTCTCGCCCGTGGAGCAGGCGCTTTTTGAACGCCGGATCACGCCTGTGATGTGGGCGGACATGGTTCACAACCACGCGGGACTGAAGACCATGCTTGACCGGCGCATCATTCTCGCGGACTGGTGGTATGAGCCTGCCGAGCAGGCCTTCCGGCGGGTCAGTCCGGACAAGAGGCGGGTCAACGTGTTCGCCGAGGCAGCCGAATTGCGGAAATCGGGCTTCGCCGTGTGGGGTTGCGGTGCCTCGCGCTGTTACGGCGACTCGGTCTTCGCCCCCAGGCACGACCATCATTTCAAGAACCACCGCGAATGGAGGCGGGCGTTCGCGGAGATACCCTTGGAGGGCGTGATGCTGACAAGCTGGAGCTGGCACCTCTTTCCGCTGGAGCTGCAGATGCCTGTGATCGCGCTGGCTGCGTATGACGGCTTGGGCGACGCGCAATATGAGGAGGCTTTCGCGCGGGACTGGCTGGGGGTGGACGGCAAGGAGTTTTTCCGCGCCGTGCGCCTTTTGTCACCCCCTGTCCTTTTTAGTATGACTGCAAAAATCGGCCACAACCAGGTCAATCACGTGGCGGCGCCTGACGCAGTCATCAAGGAGGCGCAAAAGCTGTCGGCGAAAGAGGAAAACCGCGCGCGCGAAAGCGAAAAGGCGGCGGCTCTGCTGGCCGGGTATCAGGATGCCGCCCGCGCGTTGCGCAAACTGGAGGCGCAGGCGGGCGGCGACAGGGAGATGCTGCGGGACTGGATACTGGCTGCGGACAACCTTGTTTTCCGTGCGCGGCTGCAGCTTTTCCTGCTGGCATCTGAGCCGGACGAAGTCCAGAGGCAGGCTCTGTCAGCCGCGCTTGACGGCCTGCGCCAGCGCAGCGAGGCCATGTACTTGAAAAAAGTCGGCCCCGCCTGCACCGCTCTGCTGACAGGGAATATTTTCGGCCCTGCGGAACACGCTTTGCGGAACTGGCGCGGCCCGTCCGCCACCGGTGTGAAATAGTGCTAAAGCGTATTAAGAGGAATGGAAGACTGTCTAAAATGATGGTTTTGTGCTTGTTGGCGATGGTTACCATAGTTGGTTTTCCGGGGCAAGACATGGTTTGTGCGCGGTGCATACGGGAAGGTTCGCACCCGCGGTGACTTTGATGCCGCGTTGCCTTTGCTGTCTGGTGTTTCTGAAATTGCCCTCGAGTCGGATAATCAGGAGTCCGCATTTGCGCAGGTTCGCCTGTTCAAGAACCATCTGCCTGGTTTTCGTCTGCGTGGAACCGGCAACGCTTTTCCGTGACGAGGCGTACGTGCTTGCGCCCGGCGAAAGCCACATCATGCGCGTATGCATCTCGGCGGGTTGGTTGTGATACACTTGGCTACATGGGCTCAACCGGATGCCTTTCTGGCGGTGGCGGAATTGTTGGACGTGAGCGGCTTCACGCATTACCGGCACGGCGCGGTCAACGCGTGTGTTGTGGCTAAGGGTTATCCGGTTTGCCCTATTAGATGGCAGTGTCCTCGTATATAAATTGGCCGTGCTGCCCAATCTCATTTGGTGCGATCGTACGGTGGTCGTACGCGAGTAAACATGATATAGTACTGACATGAGTGAAAGTGCCGTAATTTGTAACGAGGTGTATTGATATGAAGAGACTGCTCTTGTTGATCGCAACCGTAACAGCCGTAAGCGTGGGCATTGGTTATGCAGAATCAATCGAGCTTAAGCCCTTCCCGGATTTCTCCGCGCCACGGGCGCTCACGAAAGGCCCGCACGACCACTTTCTCGCGAACTACTTCGCGATCAACGCGTGGAGCGCCGCCAACCGGTATGTGCTGACCATCGAGACCGATATCAAGGACAAAATGCCTGACGGCGCGCCGTGTACGCTCGGGATGGTCGACACCGAGGACGGCAATCGTTTCATTCCCGTGACGACCACACGCTGCTGGAATTTTCAGGAGGCGGCGATGGCGCACTGGGTGCCGTGCGAGAAGGACACCATAGTCTTCAACGACTTGCGCGACGGCAAGTTCTGCGCGGTCGTGATGAACTGGAAGACGAAAGAGGAGCGCGTCATTCCGGGCTTCCCCGTGAGCGCGCTGAGCGAGGACGGCAAATGGGCGCTCTCGATCAACTACGCGCGGCTCTACGTGACGCGTCCGGACTACGGTTACGCGGGCGACGGGCAGGATGCGCGCGTGAACGCAGTTTTTCCCGAGGACGACGGTCTCTGGCGCGTGGATCTCAAGACGGGGGAGGCGAAGCTGATCGTCAGTTGCGCGGCGGTAAAGAGGATGGTGCCGCAGGTCGCGACGAACGGCATGAGCTACATCTGCCACACAGTCATCTCGAAGGACATGCAGCGCGTCTATTTCCTCTCGCGCTCGGTCGATCAGTCGATGGCCGGCGTGAAGCGCTTCAAAGGCGTGAAGTGGCATACAACCGCCTTCACCAGCAAGGCGGACGGCACGGAAATCCGCCGTTGCTTCCCGGACGGCTGGGGCTCTTCGCATTTCAACTGGAAGCCGAATCTCTCCGAGCGCGACGCGCGCACGATGATCGTCACCTGCAAGTGGCTCAACAAGATCTACACGCATGTCGAGTTCACGGTCGGCGAAGAGGACTACCCGCGGCAGATCGGCGGCAAAGAGATGAATTTCGACGGGCACTGCATCTATTCGCCGGACGGGGAGTTCGTCGCGGGCGACGGTTACTGGGACAAGAACTTCTATCGTCACTGGAAGATGGTGCGTCTCGCCGACAACAAGGTCAAGCACATCGGCGATTTTTACGTGCATGAACCCTATCGCGACATCTACTGCCGCTGCGACCTTCATCCGCGGTGGCGTCCCGACGGGAAGCAGATCGGGTTT
>JAQWAM010000385.1 GCA_028707675.1 Kiritimatiellia bacterium
CAATTTGTTTCATTTGAGAAAGACAGATCTGTTCGCGACCGTGATGCCTTCGAAGATATTTGAAAGCGCGGGTTGTTGGCGGCCGATGATCATCGGCGTGGGCGGGTTCGCGGAAAAACTGGTTTTGGACGCACAGGCCGGGATCGCGATGGAGCCGGAGAACGCCAAAGAGCTTGTGGGCGCACTTGTGAGGCTGGCGGATGACCATGCCCTTGGAGCCCGTCTTGGGCAAAACGCGCACGATTATATCGCAAAGATTCATAACCGCAATCAACAGGCTCTCGACTATCTGGCAGTTTTGCGGAAAGCCATAAAGCAATAAAGCAAAGATTCATTACGTGAGGTTATTTGTGATCCATTCTGACATTCAGATGACAGGCAAACCATTCCTGAAGTTGACTTCAAAAATGCTTTTTTTTCTGGTGGCAACCATCTTACTTTGTCGATGGACTTCTAATTACGCCTTAATCCCGATACTCGGGGTAGGGGTTTTTTTCGCATTGTCCAATCAACGCGGCAAGGCACTGGTGTTCTATTTGCTGTTGCCGTTTCTGACAATTATCAACCCGCTCGTTCTGCCCAAAGTTGGCTTGTTCTCGGCATTCGCACGTGGCGGCACGCTCGTTATGAGCGGTGCGCTACTAGTGGCCGCAGTGCGCAGCCCCGGGAAGCAGACGCTTCCTTTTGGAGTTATGTACCTGTATCTGGTTGTCGCCTTTGTATCCTCGTTGCAGGGATATTTTCCGTTGATCAGCCTGCTTAAAGTCGTCAATTTCCTTGTGTTTCTCTTGGGGATTCATATCGGGACCCGGAATCTGCACCACCGGCCGGAAGATATTCTTTTGCTAAGGGCAACCTTATTCGCGTTCGCGATTCTGATAGTACTGGGCTCGCTGCTGACTTTGCCGTTTCCTGGTGTCGCATATTACATTTCTTTAAAACGTGCAATTTCAGAAATAGGTCTTCAATCCGCTGGGGACATGGTGTATACTCGCGAAAAATTTAGTTTGTTTTCTGGCATCACTAATCATTCTCAATTTCTAGCGCCCATGTTGGCTTGTCTGGCCGGGTGGTTGGCTTGTGATATGTTGCTGATAGAAAAAAGAATAACAAGAATTCACGCGATTCTCTTGGCGCTAATCCCGGTATTGCTGTTTATGACAAGATCACGCGCGGGTTTTTTCGCGTTTCTGGCTATGGGAATCATGGTTTATTTTTATTGTCTTCCCAAAATAGCTCTTCCGGCTAAGGTCAAAGGCCGTTTGAGCGGCATCATGGTAAGTTTTCTTGTTATTCTTACACTTGTCGGTGTTATTTACGAGGCGAAAGACAGTTTGATCTCGCGATGGCTCCGCAAGAGTGACGATCTGGCTGAGGACACGCGCACCTTGAACGAGGCGGTGACCGGAAGCCGTCAAGGATTGATAGAGCAAAGCCTCAATGATTATAGGCGTGCCCGGTTATTGGGCAGCGGGTTTCAGGTGCAAGAAAATCATCGCGCTCTTTATGACGCGGGTATCATTAATCTTTTTTCGGCATCGATTGAGAAAGGACTGCTCCCCCTGATGGTGTTGGGCGAAACAGGGATTCTGGGGGCGATAACTTTCTCGCTTTTCCTGTGGTCTTTTTGGATCGGTTGCGCACAGAAACGCTATATAGCGACCTTCACCCTTTTCGTCGTTTTTCTTTCGACAAATATTGCGGAGGCCACATTCTTCTCGCCCGGCGGCGGGGGCGGCATTTTGTGGATGGTGTGTGTAGTAGGAGGTTTTCTGATCGACATGACAGTATATATCGAGCGCAATGGCACACAGCCTCAATTGATGCGGCGCACATGAAGATCTGCTATTGGACAAATTATCCGAGCCGGTATCAGGCGGCTTTTTTTAAGGCGCTGCGCGGGGCCGGGGTGGACTTGCGGGGGGTGTATTTCACCGTTCACGACCGGTACCGGCGGCGGCTGGGGTGGCGGGAGGCTCGTGCCTTGGAGCCGTGGGAGCTGCGCGCGTCATGCGTTAGAGCGGTACGAAGGGAGATCCCTGATTTTGACGATAGGATTCAGGTTTGCACCGGCTTTTTCGGGTGGGCTTACTGGCGGCTGGTGCTTTACTGTGTAGCGAAGAAACTGGCGTGGTGCGCTTGCACCGAGGGATCGCGCGGCGGCTTTTTTACATGGCCGCTGCGCGTTTTTTTTGCGCGGTTAGTCAACCGATACGCTTTGGGCGTCTTTGCGATCGGGAGTGTCGCCTGCGGTCAGTATGCCGCCTGGGGCGTGCGGCGGGATAAGATCGCGTGGCACTCGCACAGTACGCCGGTGCCGGAGCGGGCTAGGGTCGAGCGGTCGGTTACGGGGGAGGGCGTGCAGTGCACGTTCGTTTTTTGCGGTGCGCTGACCGGACGGAAGGCCGTCAAGGTTCTGCTGCGAGCTTTCGCCCGCGTTTATGCGCAGGTCGACGGCGTGGCCTTGCGTATGGTGGGCGACGGGCCGTTGCGCGGCTGGTGCGAGGCGTTCGCGCGGAAACGGCTGGTGCCGACGGAAGGCGCGGGTGCCGCGCGTCAGGCGGTTGTGATGGTGGGCGCGGTGGCTCCGGAGCAGGTGGAGGAAGAGCTGGCGAAGGGGGATGTGATCGTGCTGCCGAGCCGGTATGACGCATGGGGCATGACGCTTGCGGAAGGGGCGGCCATGGGCTTGGCGATGATCGGGTCGGACAGGACGGGCGCGGCGGCGGATCTGATTCAGGAGGGCGAGAACGGGTACCTTGTGAGGGCTGGCGATGCGGAGGCGCTGGCCGCCGCGATGCTGCGGTATGCGGAGCGGCCGGAGATGGCCGCAGAGCATGGGGCGCGGGCGCGCGCGGCGGCTGAAAGGACGTTCGCTGCGGTGCGGGCGCGGGAATTCGCGCGGCAGTTGGGGGATTTTTGCGACCACCGGCCACGTCGCTGAAGCGCCGTGGCCGAACTGGGCGCAAAGACGAGGGTAAAAGCCCGGGGCGGGGTGTGAGCGGGGTGT
>JAQWAM010000386.1 GCA_028707675.1 Kiritimatiellia bacterium
CTCGCGCAGGGCCCGAATCATGAAATCGGTATACTGCTTGGTGGCGAGTTTAGGGTCGTTCACGAACATGCGGATAATGAGCGGCGCGAAACCCACCTGCACCGCGTAATAGACGCGCAGGCGCTTACCGGTCTTGGCGGGCGCGACCACCCGCCGGGTGGCCTCGACCAGTGTGCGGTTAAGCAACCCGGTCGGCAGCGTTATCCGTGTCTGCGCGGCCACGGTGTCGATAACTTCAATGCTCTTGCGCACGTTCAAGCCGGTCTTGGCTGAGATGAAGACGATCGGGCAGTGCTTCATGAAGGGCATGATCTGCCGCAGCATAGGCTCGGTCCGGGTCTGGGTCATGCCCTTCTCAATGGCCAGATCCCACTTGTTCATCAGTATCACGCAGCCTTTTTTCTCTTTCTGGATCAGCGCGGCGATATGCTTGTCCTGAATTGTCGGGCCGAGGTCAGGGTCGAGTATCAGCACCACCACATCCGCGTCTTTGACGCTTTGCTCGGCGCGGAAGAGGCTGAAGCGCTCGACCGAGTTGTCAATCCTGTGCTTGTGCCGCATCCCGGCCGTATCGATCAGCGTGTAATGTCGCGCCTGGGCACCCTTGCCGATAGTGAAAGGTATGGCAATGGAGTCGCGCGTGGTGCCGGCGATTTCTGAGACGATCACGCGGTCGGTTCGCAGCAAGCGATTGATGTACGAGGACTTGCCGGCGTTAGGCCGTCCGACCACCGCCACGCGCAAGGGGTTTGAGGCGGTCTCGTCCGCCGCTTCCGGCAGATAAGGCAGCACAGCGTCCATGAGATCGCCCATACCGCGGTTGTGCTGCGCGGCGACCGGGAAGCAGTTTAAGCCCAGCCCCGCGAAATCATGAATGCCGTCCTCATGCCGGGGCAGGTCGCATTTGTTGACCGCCACAACGCACGGCACACCGGCCTTGCGCAACATGCCGGCCACCTCTTCGTCCAGCGGGTGCAGGCCCTGCTGAACGTCAACCACCAGAATCGCCACGGCCGCGTCGGAGACCGCGGTCTCCACCTGCGACTGCACACCCGCCACCAGCTCGTCCCGTTCGGTCTCGCCGACGCGGGTCATCATGCCGCCGGTGTCGATCAGCGTGAAACGCCGGTCGTCCCAGTCCACATCGCGCATGAGACGGTCGCGCGTGACCCCCTGTTGGTCATGCACTATCGCAATGCGCTTGCCCGCGATGCGGTTGAAGACCGCCGACTTGCCGACGTTAGGGCGTCCGACGATCACCACCACTCTGGATTTATGCCGCTGTTGAGATGTCATCGCGCATATGATACCGATTAAGACGCCCGCAAACAAGCGGGGACGAGCGGACGCTCGTCCCCGCATGCTGGTTTTCCCGCGTTCCTCCCGTACTATTCCGCCAGCGCTTCTTCGATGCGCAGCAGGCGGTTGTATTTCGCCACGCGCTCCGAGCGCGAGAGCGAGCCGGTCTTGATCTGCCCGCAGCCTGTCCCGGCCGCCAAATCCGCGATGAAGTCATCCTCGGTCTCGCCGGAGCGGTGCGACACCACCGAAACGTACCCCGCTTCCTTGGCGAGGCTCATGGCGTCGAGGGTCTCGGTGAGGGTGCCGATCTGGTTGAGTTTGATCAGCACGGCGTTGGCGGCTTTCTCCTCGATGCCGCGGCGGATGAAGCGCGTGTTGGTGACAAACAAGTCATCGCCCACGAGCTGGCACCTGTCGCCGAGCTTACGTGTCAGATCGATCCAGCCGGCCCAATCGTTCTCCGACATGCCGTCTTCCACGGAGTCGATCGGATAGCGGCTGATCAGTTCGTCGATGTACGCCACCTGCTCGGCGCTGTCGCGCTTGGCTGCCTGGTGCGTCGCGCCGCGCGCGGCGGTCTCGAACAGGCCGTAATTGTAGACGCCGTCCTTGTAAAACTCAGATGCCGCGCAATCCAGCGCCAGCGAGACGTGCCCGTTCTGGTCGGCGCGTCCGGCCTTGTAACCGGCGGCCTCGATCGCCTTCAGGATGGTCTCGATGGCGTCCTCCGCGCTGTTGAGGACCGGCGCGAAGCCGCCCTCGTCGCCGACGGCGGTGGAAAGGTTGCGCTTCTTCAGGATCGCGCGCAAGGCGTGGAAGACCTCGGAACCGGCGCGCAGCGCCTCTTTGAAGCTGTCCAGCCCGTGCGGGCGGATCATGAACTCCTGAAACGCGATCGGGGCGTCGGAGTGCGATCCGCCGTTGATGATGTTCATCATCGGCACCGGCAGGGAGGGGGTGTTGCCCTTGGCCAGATAGCGGAACAGCGGGGTGTTCGCGGCGGCGGCGGCGGCGCGCGCGGCGGCCAGCGATACGGACAAGATGGCGTTCGCGCCCAAGCGGGTCTTGAACTCCGTGCCGTCCAGATCGATCATGCGGCGGTCAACGGCGGACTGGTCGGCGGCGTCCATGCCGGTGACGGCGGCGGCCAGCTCGGTCTTGACGTTCTCGACCGCGCGGGTCACGCCCTTGCCGCAATAGCGCGCGGGATCCTTGTCGCGCAGTTCGAGCGCCTCGCTCTCGCCGGTGGAAGCGCCCGACGGCACTCCGGCGCGCGCGTTCACTCCGCAGGCGAGGGTGATTTCCGCTTCAACCGTGGGTGTGCCGCGCGAGTCCAGAATTTCACGGGCCGTTACTGTCTTGATCGTGGTGTCCATCTGTATTCCTCCGTTTTCTCAAAGCGTTACATGCGTTCCAGCCCCTTAAATCGACTGGTGATTTAAAGCATACCTCATTTGACGCCCGCTTGTAAATCTAACGTTCCTTTTCCCGGCTGGAGGGGTGCGTTCCATCTTTGTTGCGCCGACCCGAAGATTCAGGGGTCGGTGTTCGGGATCCGGTACGCCCGGGATTGACGCGCCGTCCGTGACATGCGAAACTAACACATATGGAGAAAACGCATGGCTGCTGAAGAGTTGACCCCCATGATGCGGCAGTACCGGCGCATCAAATCCGAGCTGCCCGCCGGCGCGATCCTG
>JAQWAM010000387.1 GCA_028707675.1 Kiritimatiellia bacterium
GATAGAGCGTCAGACGGCAGCGGCGGACGAGCCGCACGCAAGCCTTTTTGAAGGACCAGCGGCAACCCGCGACGCGGCGGAGCCGGGCGCGCCCGGCACCGACAAGATAGAAACCGATGTGGCGGCGGCGGACGGCGTCCGCATCTGAAGAAGGCACGGCGGAAGCCATGCCCAATGCCATCTCCGCCACCTCGGGCTGCGTGCGGCCGGAGCGCAGCGCGAGGGACTCCACAACATGGCGGTAATGGTCGCGAGTGGAGAAGTCCTGCATGGCGTGGATGCCGGCAGGATCGCGTTCGAGGATGCGCTCGACCAGGCTTTGGGACTCCACGAAGCGCTTCCAGTCCATCGCGCTCAGGAAACGCAGGCTGCCGATGCTGTTGGATATAGATAAATGCTCCGCCGCCTGGATGTGGCTGTCGCGCTGCAGCTTCTGCGCGACGGTTGTCGCTTCTTCGGCCAGCATCTGGTCGATCCAGTTCAGGAAGAGGGCCACGCTCGGCCCCTGGCCCTGTAGGCGGTCGACGAATTCTTCGAGGAAAGGAGCGCTGAGCACGGTATGCGCGTCCGCGAATTCGGCCAGCAGGTGGAGGATCTGCTTGGGGTCTTTCTCCACTGCGGACTGCACGCGCTCCGCCCAGCGGATTCCGTCGTCTTTTTCTTGGCGGCGGCGCGAGACGAGCACGGCCACGCGGCGGAGGTTCTCGATCAAGCCCAGGCGCAGCGCGATCGGGAAGGCCCACAGCTCGCCGATCTGCAGCGGTTCCACGCTCTGATAGGCCGCAACGAACGCTGCGGTGTTTTCCTCGTCGAGCAGCCCGTCGAGGTGTGCGATCAGCTCGAACGCCATGTCGTATACGCGCGGGAATCCCTTGCGGGGCCCGGCCGCGAGGCGCGGAAGCTGGCGGCTGTAGCGTTTCGGCAGGTGGATGCGGGCGAGCTGTATCTGCTGTTCGATCATGTAGAAATTATCAAGCAGCCATTCCGCGGGGGGCGCCATGCGCCGTCCCTGCCCGTCTGCCCGCACAAGCACCTGATGGGCGGCGCGCAGCGCCTGCGCGTTGTCCGCCAGGCGCGGGAGCAGCCGGTTATAGCCGGGGCCGTATTCGATCGCGTCGGTGCGCGCCAGTTCCTGTGCGAAGCGTTTCAACTGCTCCACGCTGAGCAGCTCGGCGCGCAGAGGCTCCTCGGCGACATCCGGCATGTCGCGGAGCCGGCCCGCGTGTTGTTGGGCGGTCCGTTTCGGCAATAAACGACTGGCAAGAACCTTAAATGAAAAAATCATGACTAGAGATTAACACAATATTGTGAATATTACAAGAAAGCGCGGCAACTTGGCTATAACTCGGCCGCTTTGTCACACCAAAGCCGTGTTGAAAAGGTAGGGCGGTTTCCCCGAAACCGCCGCGGACGCATCGGGGAGGCGTCCCTACCCCACACACCCACACACCGAAGTTATCCTCTCATTTTCGCCCGGAGCGCCGGGCGGTTGGCTTGTCTGCGATCAGGTGCGATGCGATTTTGTTGAATATCTTCAGGAGTGAAAGAGCGAAATTCGCCTTACATTTGACGTGTCTTTCCGCTAAAATAAGTCGCAATGAAAGAAAGTAATAAAGAAAAAACAGCCATACAATATCTGTTCGAGTCTGAGCCGGAATTTGCCTGGACGGCCAAGGACATCAGCCGCACGCTGGGCTTCCGCGGCAAGCAGATCAACCGTCTGCATGACGTTTTGCGCATGATGGTGCGCGACGGCGAGATCGTGCAGATCAAGAAGGGCGGCGCCTACACGCTGGGCAAGCAGGCCGACCTGGTGACCGCGCCGCTGCGCATGGTGCGCAACGGTGCCGGCAACGTGACGGAGCGCGAGAGCGGCAAGACCGTCTGGATCGAATCCGAGGATTTGGGCACGGCGCTGCCGGGTGATATCGTCACGGTGCGCCTGTACCGCAGCGGCGGCGAGTCGAAAGGAAAGGTCATAAAAATCGTCGAGCGCTGTTCGCGCGATATCGTCGGCACGCTTATGACCACCGGCAAGTTCTGGTATGTCGTGCCTTTGAATCCGGTGTACCTCAAGGATTTCTACGTGCCGTCCGCGGGCAGCGCCAAGCCGGGCGACCGCGTGGTGGTGCGTTTCACGGGCTGGGAGAACCGTTATATCGCGCCCGAGGGCGAGATCGTGGACGTTATAGGACCGGCAGACAACCCTTCGCTGGACACGATCGTCGTGATGCGTCAGTTCGATCTGCCGGAAGATTTTCCCGCAGCGGTCATCGACGAGTCCGAGAAAGTCTCGCAGCGCCTTGCCCGTCCGGGCAAGCGCGAAGACATCCGGGACAAGTATATCATCACCGTTGACCCGGCGACGGCGCGGGATTTCGACGACGCGATATCGATGGAGCGTGACGCGCGGGGAAACCGTGTGCTGGGTGTGCATGTCGCGGACGTGAGCCATTTCGTGCGCCCCGACTCGGCTCTTGACGACGAGGCCCGCCAGCGCGGAACCAGCGTTTATCTGGTGGACAAGGTGGTGCCGATGCTGCCCGAGCAGCTCTCGAACGGCGTCTGCAGTTTGCGTCCCGACGAAGACCGCCTGACCTTCTCGGCGTTCATGACCTTTGACGGGTCGGGGCGCATGGTGTCGCGCCGTTTCGCCAAGACCCGCATCCGTTCGAAGCTGCGGCTGAATTACGAGCAGGCGATGGCGCTGATCGAGGACAAGGAGCCGGAGGGCATGGACGCTGTCCCGCCGCAGGCGCGGAGTTTGCTAAAAGAGACGTGGGCGTTGGCGGCGCAACTGCGCGAGCGGCGCTTTTCCATGGCGGCATTGGATTTGGAGGTGCCGGAGGTTGAGGTGGAGATGGACGAGAACGCGCGCATGACCGGGCTGCTGGTAAGGCCGTACGACGAGTCGCACCAGTTGATCGAAGAGTGCATGGTGGCGGCCAACGAGGCTGTCGCGACCGAGCTGTGGACGCGCGGCATCA
>JAQWAM010000388.1 GCA_028707675.1 Kiritimatiellia bacterium
GGTTGCACTGAAAGTCCCTCCGCAGGAAAACATCTGATAAACTAGCAGATTCAGCGCCAGCAATGCCCCTGCTTGTATACGCCCTTGGGGGCTTGATTCATGATCGAAAAGCGTTGGGTTGTTTCCACTTGCCAGAGACAAATCAAGCTTGTCAGCCAAAGAATTTATGGTTGTGCCCAGCCCGTCCACCTGTAAAAAGGCGTGTTCGCCGAAAAGGTTGAAACGATCCTTCCATCTATCGAGATAGGCTAAAGCGGCCGGAGCGATGCGCGGTTTGCACATGCTCCAGTCATCTTCATCCTTAGGCCCGTCGAGCGCGGCTTGGGCCACGCAGATCAAGAGGCGCATCAGCGCGATGCGCTGGCACGGGTTGGCGGCGAGATCGGCTATGTCCTCGCCTTTCTCAAAAACATCCCGGAGACTGACCATATCGGGTGCTCCGTCCCGCATGACTACCGGAATCCAAGGATCATTTACCATATTCATTTCACTCTCCTTTACCAATCGTTTTTCAAATCATAAAAAAAACGTCTTCCGAATAGGAATCAGAAGGCCCAGAAGCTGCCTCCTGAGTTTTATCGCCGCGCCAGATCCCGTATTCCGGCGAATACCGCAAAACGGTCTCGTGGCCGTCGATGTCACACAGCACGCCGCCGCCGACGCACACCAGCACACCCGGCTTGTCATAAAAGTGACGGTTGAGCCACGCCGTGCCCTTGCGTGTGCGAATCTGGTCAGAAAGTAAATAGGCTGCCACCGAGACCGTGTTGACATGTAGACGGCGTGTCGCCTCAAAATCAGGCCGGTACGCATCAAGAAGCCAGTCGCTGCCGTCCGCCAGTCGCACACGGGCACGTCCTTGAGCCAGCTCTTCCGGCTGTTCAGCCAAAAGCAGCACGGTCTGTGTCGGCAAGTCGCTGTGACGCGTAGCGGCGCGTTCGTCATCTCTGTCACTGGTCGGGAATCCCTGATTCGTATCCTGAGCGCTGCATGCCAGCTTGCGCAAACGTTCGCATTTTTCAGATAGCTGCTTTTTGAAAGTCCCCATGACGCTCTCAGCAGCTTCCTCGCGCTCGATATACGTGGCTTCGATGAGCGGACGTATATCGTTCGGGATCTTGATCCCTTGGGGTAAGCGCCACACCTCAAACGTCCGCATCAGCACATACGGGGCATAGACGCAGGCGTTTTCTTTGCCGAGCGCCTCGCGCGTCTGCTCAGCAGTCGCGCATGCGGACAGGTCTTGCGTGACGATGATCAGTTCGGGGGCAAGACATGGACGGCCTTCGCGCGAGTGACGCCACAAGCGCCCCATGCGCTGCAGGAGCATGTCGGACGGCGCAAGCTCCGTGATCATCCGGTCTGCATCGATATCCACGCTTTGCTCGACAATCTGCGTGGCGATCAGCACGCAGCCTTTAGGCCGGTTTCCTTTCTTGCCCAGTTTTTCAAGCCATTCGTTTTCGATCTGTTCGCGCCGGAACATCGGGAAGCGGGCATGCAGTATACCGACAGGGAAGGCATTTTCGGACATTGCGGCTTTGACCGCGCGATACCAGGCCTGAGCGCGCGCGACCGTGTTGGCGATGCAGACCACGCACTCGCCTCGCTGTGCCGCGGCAACGGCTTCTGAAGCCACGCGCAGATTATCCCAATGTTCTCTGCGGACCTGTATCGTTCGTGGCGCTGGCGCGGAAAGCGGAGCAACGAACGGCGTTCCGTTTTCAGCACATCCGGTGACGAGCGGGTACGCATCCGTGTCGGCAAGAACTCTAAGAGCGGGCGCCAACCGGCTGCGGCGCTGGCCCGTGAGAGTCGCCGAGAGCACGATCACCGTGCAACCGATCTGCAGCAGCCGCTCGCAAAGCTCATCCAGAAGTGTGCCGGTGTACATGTCATAGCTGTGTACCTCATCGAGAATCACCACTTTGCCCGCGAGACCGAACAGGCGCACAAAGCTGTGCTTCACATTGAGGACGCCAAGCAAGGCCTGATCGATGGTGCCGACCGCATGCGGGTAGAGCAAAGCGCGCTTCGAAGGGTTGAACCAAGCATGCACCGAACGTTTTGATAGCAACTCTTTATCGTCGTCATCAGCCGGACGCCAGCGGCACTCATACAGCCAGGCCATACCGTGCGCGAGTTTCGGCGCGACCGGATCATCACTGATTTTTGCCAGAAAACGGCTCACACGCTCGTGGATGCGGTCGCTGGTGGTGCGTGTCGGCAGCGCGAAATACAGACCTTGGTGATAACCCGCGTCCATCAGTTTATACGCAGCATAGAGCGCTGCTTCGGTCTTGCCGATTCCCATGGGGGCTTCCATGACATAGAGGCCGGGCTGATCGACACGATCAATAAACTCCTGCTGCGCCGGATGCGCGGCAAAACCGAATATGTCCTCAAAGGACAAACCATTGGTGATGCGCATCGGAGCGAAACCGCATTCCGCGACTGCCTGGCGCGCGGTCATGATAGCGTCTCCGTCTACGATTGCCGGGCGGTCGGCAGGAAAGAACATCTCGTCGGAGCCGATCCAGTCGGAGACACAGGTCAGACCGGCCAGCAACCACTGATTGGCGTTGGCGGCATTGTGCAGATTGCTACCAAAAACGGCGGAGAGTCGTTCGATCAGCCGACGGCGTTCTTCGGACCATGCTGCCCCACCAAATTCATGTGTGGTATCGGGCATGCACAATTGGCGTTGGTCCATTTTGCCATGATGCGCCGCCGCTGCCAGTGCGACAGGAGCGCGCGTCACGGCCACGTCCAGCCAGCGGGCGATCGCCGCGGCACTGATCGTGGCGTGACGTGTGCAGAATGAGGCTTCGCCGCACAATTCCGGCGCGTATTCGCGGACAACGGTATCAGCAAAATATTTCAGTTCATACCCGGGCGAGACTTTGCCGACATCATGCACGCTCACAGGCAGGCCGGGTTGTGATGGCAGCATGCGTTTGACGCGCTCGGTC
>JAQWAM010000389.1 GCA_028707675.1 Kiritimatiellia bacterium
TTCACGTAACCGCGGAAATGCGACTCGATTCCCGCGGGATCCAGCTTGTCACATTCCCATCCGGTCGCCTCTTTCGGCGCCGGGGCGTTCACGCGCTTCGAATTCACGTTGCCGAAGCGCATGACGATCCAGTCGCGTCCTTCCGGCAGTCTGCGATCGTCCCCCGTGTGAAACAAGATGATTTCGCCGCGCCTCACCCAAGCCGCCGGATTTTGCCGCGGAAACGGTCTGCGCATGAGTGACCTCAGGACACGTCCGGACTTCATCTCCCAGTTCGTTTGCCGCGCCGCCGCGTAGAATTTCGGGTCACGGTTGCGCTGGATCGGATATTTGTGGTCGAGCCGATAACGCCACGTCGCGGAAGTCTTCTCGTCGCAGGCGACGTTCATCGAGTAGACGTAGTCCCGCCAGCTTGATTTCGGCAGCAACCCCTTGAACGCGATCTCGTAGCCGGACGCGGTCTTCGCCTCCAATGTCGCTTCTATCCACGGCGCGTGATACGGATAAGATTTGTGAAAGTTGTCGACGTTGTAGAAGTTGATCGTCCGGATTGTCACCGGCTCCACGAAGGTGAAGACGCGCTCGTCCCCGTTGGTGACAATCGAGACGGGGTTCAGTTCTCCCGTCTCCTCTCCGAGCGGCATCGGAAACGCGAGCAGCGCGATATCACGCCAATCCGAGACGGCATCGGCATTCGCCTCTGGAATCGCGGGGAGATCGAAAGCGCCGCCACCCTTCACATGCGAAACCGCCGCGGCGATATCGCGCTGCGCGTACTCGATCGGCACCCACGGCCCGCCTGACTGCGACCAGCCCGGACAGTTCTGCACCGTCAGCTTGAGCCCGAGCCGTTTGCACTCCCTCCCAAGATGCGTGATCGCGTCGGCCCAGTTAGCGTCCATGCAACGTATCTGCGACGGACAATACGGCGACGGCTTCTGTTCTCCATGTCCGATGTGCATAAAGTGGATGCCGCTCACGCCGGCTCCGGCGATTGCCTCGAGGTCGCCGGTGACGCCGCGCTTGGACACATTGCCGCCGTTCCAAATGTACCACATCTCTGGTCCCTTCGGAAAATCCCCGGCGCCACACGCTATCGCCAACGTTGCGGCAATGAACGCTGAAAAAGACCTCTTCATCTGATCTCCCCCCCTGTTACAAGAAGCGCGAAAGTCCGCGGCGGAAGCGCTACTTCAAGCTTTCCGTCAGAACATCTCACACAACACTTCATCTCGCTCTCAATTTCGCGCGCGGCAAGTGCCACGACCCCCCTCGGCAGCGCCGTCCGCACCGTTTTCTCAGTATCCGCGGCGTTCACCACGGCGAGCGCGGCCGCGTCGTCCGCAGCATTCCGCCACCAAGTGCCGATGACGTACGGATCAGCCTGCTCCGCCCTGAGTTCGTTATCGAGAGTACCGTAAACAAGAAAGTCCTTTGCCGCCTCGCGCGCGAGAGCGACGCGGTGCAGAAGCCGCGCCCGTTCAAGATGTTTGTCGAAAAGTACCGTCCAGCAGCCTATCCACCCGAGCGCTTCGCCCAAAAGGATGTTGCGGAAGTTTTCGAGAAAGGCAGTCTGTTCGCCCACGTCGTCAGGGATGCGATTGCCGTGCGAAAGCGCGTACCCGGAATACACAGCAGCGAAAAGCGGCACGTCCTCGGAGGTACGAGGGCCGGAGGCGTCGAGGAAGTGGTCTATGAGGTCGATCCAAGTCTCGCCCATCTGCTCGCTAGCGATTACCGCGCCGCGCTTCGCGAACTCGCCGCGGATTTCCTCGAGCGTCTTCCGATAACCCTCCTCCCACCAGGTGCCGCCGCCGAGAGTGTGCCCGTGCGCCGGATTGTGGCATACTCCGTCCGGCGGGCGCGAACAGGATATCTGGTCGAGGTAGACAGCAGTGGCGTTATAACGATCGAGGCACGCGACCGACTTTTTGACCAGAATCTCACGCCAGGTCGGAGTGCTCGGGCACATCACCGCAAAACCCACGTCCGCATACTTTTCGATCGGATACGTGCCGTCGACCCTCACACACGCGTCGTTCCTCGCATAGGCGAAGGAGACGAGATTCGTGTCCCAAATACGTCCGTTCACGTAGGGCATAACGAGAATGCCGAGTTTTTTTCCGAACTCGGCAACTTCCGCGACACCGGGACGGATATAGTAGCTTTCGGGATCGAACTGGTTCTTCACCTTTTCGGACATCTCGCTCCATTCCATGCACTTGCCGACTCCAGGCCAGAGCTTGTCCATTCTCGCAAGCATGTTGGAGGCGGAATTCGCCTTGCCGCCGCCGATAACCCAGAGATGCGTTTCTGCGGCATTCTTCGGGTAGTCCTGACGCTGCGCGATCTTTCCCTTCGCACACCATTTCTGACTGATCGCCCAGCTTCGGTAGAGGTGCGCCGCCTCCCACCAGTCGCCCTTATAGCAGGAAATGACAACCGAAAACTTCGGGCCGCCCGCGGCGAGACCCACATGCCCCGACCCCTCGACGGGAGTCTCGAACCAGACATCGTTTCCGGGTGCGAAGCAGATCGTCTTGTTCCGGGCCTTGCCGTCGTGCGCGGCGAAGTAGAGTCCCGCGCCGCCGCAGTGGAACGCGGAGACCTGCATCCGGCAGCCGGGATAACCGTGTCGGCGGTCGACATCCTTGCGCGCGCCGAAATCGCAGTCCTTCACGAGCCGTCCGCCGCGGTTCTTGTGCGGGATTAGGACGTTCCCGCCTCCATTCGGCACTACGCTGCGAAGCATCGGGTATTCGCTCTGGTAGAGCGCGTAGCGCTTGCTGCGATTCGTGGAATCAAGCGTCCATTCGCTCGTCCGATCAGTCATCTTAACTTCGCAGACGACATCGAGAGCCTCCGGTTCGTCGTGGATGGAGATGCCCTCAAAGATAAAACGCGCGCCTGTCGCCGTCTTCTCGATCCTGCGCTTCACCGCCTTCGCGCGATTGCCGACGCGGAAGATCGC
>JAQWAM010000390.1 GCA_028707675.1 Kiritimatiellia bacterium
GTGATCTGCCGGCGCGCCAAGCCCCGCATGCGTTTTTCCCAGTTGCCGACGCGGTCAGAGAGAATCGGGAATTTCCGCCTTATCTCGTTCAGGCTGATACCTTCGGCCAGCCGCAGCGCGAAAACCACGCGCTCCAAAGCGTCGTCAGTGTCGTCGAGGGTCTCGCGCTCGCATGCCGGGCGGCGGCCCTGCCGCACGGCCTCGATGTAGTCGGACAGGTCGGCGCAGTTGGTCCAGCGTGTTTTGCCGACGCGCGAGGCCGCGGCCGGGCCCAGGCCCAGATAGTCGCCGCCGCGCCAGACGCTGAGGTTGTGCAGGCACTCGAATCCCGGCAGGGCGTAATTGGAGATCTCGTAGCGCGCGAAACCCGCGGCGCCCAGACGTTCTTCCGCCTGAGACAGGGCCGCCAGTTGCGAGTCTTCGTCTGGGAGCTTGAGGCCGGCGGCGGCCTGTGCCGCCAGCACGGTGCCGGGCTCGACGCTGAGCGCGTAGACAGACAAGTGCTTGAGCTGCAGCGCGAGAGCGCGATCTAGCGTCCGCTCCCAAAGTTCAGTTGTCACGCCCGGCAGCCCGGCGATCAGGTCAATGCCGACATTGCCGAAGCCGGCATCCTGCGCCACGGCCACGGCGCGCGCGGCGTCGTCAGCCGAATGGCGGCGCCCGACTAACCTCAGGGTTGGGTCATCGAAAATCTGTGCGCCGATGCTGATGCGGTTGGCGCGGATAGCGCGGAGCGTGTCGAGGATCTCCGTATTCACAGAGGAAGGGTTCAGTTCCACGGTCCACTCAGAGACGCCGCTGAGATCCAGCTTGCCGGCAATTCCTTCGGTCAGGCGCTGCAGCCCGTCGCATCCCAATAGCGCGGGTGTGCCGCCGCCCATGTAGACGGTGCGGATCGGGGTCTTTGCAGCGATCTGGCGCGTGTCACGCAGCACGGCTAATTCGTCGGCGGGCAGTCCGGCGTAAAGCTCAGTCAGGCTGGATACGGCCATTACCGAATAAAAGCCGCAGTAATGGCACTTGCCGTCGCAGAAAGGTATGTGGATGTACAGGTGCTCGAACATAAAAATGTTTCAGTCGGGATGGAACGGGTTTACGAGGCGGATGCCACAGTAGATCTGTCCAGCGTTCATGTCTTCCGAAAGGATCTGCGAACATCCCCCTTCCGCAGCAGCCGCGATAATCGCCGCATCCCAAAAGGAGAGCCCGTAAAGTTCTTTGATCTCGGTCGCCCGTATGGCCAACGCGGCGGATTGAGGAACGACTGGGAGCGTGGACAACAGCTCGATCTGGCGGCGTATCACTGCGGCGCTTTGTCCGAGTTTAGTCAATGCGACGTTCGCGTATTCTAAAAGAACCTGCGTCGAAACGGTCGCGTCACCGGTGGTGAGTGCCCATTCGATGATTTCGATACACCGTTTTTGCTTCCGCTTGTCGCGGGTGTCGTTCGCATACACCACGATGTTGGTATCCAGAAAATCCATCCGTCACCTCCTCGCGTGGGCCTCTTCGCGATCAAAGCGGAAACCGGGCGCTGAACGCCCGCCTTTGTCCAGCGCAAGACCTCGGAACTCTTCGGCGGCGGAGACGTCCCGCTGAGAACCCGAAAACCGTTCCAGATAGTCTCGAACCAATTGATTGAGCGACGTGCCCTGTTGGCGGGCCAGGCGCCGTGATTTCGCGATGAGTTCGGGGTCTGCCGAAAGCGTGATGTTCATCAGGAGCCTCCATTCGTTTAGATGCCATTATCGCACATATGTGCGGTATGTGCAACCGCTATGGGCGTGGGCAACGGATGAAGAGGGGGCTGTCACCGATAAGGACATTACGGATACGCGTTTGCCCGGCGGCGCTCTCGATGTCCAGAGATTGGGTGATCCCATTGATCGGATCGTGCAATTGGCATGAACGGCAAGTAAAAGGCATTACAGTTCCATGAGGATTTGTTCGCACAGAACAAACGCCGGAGATGTCGCATGTTCGGAAAGAAATGCACATGCCGCCAAATGACCGGAGGCGTCCCGGGTGCAAGCCGCATAAAGGATGTTGGTGTCGCACGAGATCATGTGGCTTTGCCCCGTCTGTGGCGAATCCTATAGCGTGTTCAGCGACCTTTCCACAGTGCAAATTCACCCGCCAGTCGGGATCGGCGAAAGGATCTTCTTTGCCCAAGCACATCGGCTCCGGTAATGACCATGTCACTGGATGATCCGCTGGCTCCGCAGAAACGCGGAGCATATACTCGAGGCCGTTCCGAACCAATTCAGCCAGACTGATTTCGCGTACATCGGCCAAAGCCTTGGCCTGGCGATAAAGCAAATCCGGCATCTGGATTTGTGTTCTTATCATGATGTACATAAAACAGCGTCATCAGATTGGTGTCAATACCGGTAACTTTCCGCCACCGGGTGCGATTCAATAATGTTGAATCGCAGAAGGTTAAAGGGTTCAGGTGCCGGGGTGCAGGTGTTGCGCGGCAACTTTTTATGACGGTTGTGACAGGCAAATGTGTGTCTCAGGTTTTGAGTGTGCCACAATTGGAAGCGTGTTACTGCGTAAGTCGTTGCAAAAGAAACCTGAATCCTGAACCCAGGCTCCTGAATCCTCGGTGCGATGCAATGAAATGAAATCGCACCCATTGGAATTGGGATTGACACTTTTTACTCAGTATAATAACTTTGTAATGTTTTATGTTGCTGAAGATTCTTGGATGCGGGTTGGCTGACGCAGAGCGCCAAGCAATCCGGTGTTATTTCTTTAGGTAAATATTATTTAAGCACATAAAGGAGACTGCGATGAAGAGAATGATACGGTTGACGGCCATTGCGTCCGCAGTATTGTTTTTTGGGCACTTCACGAGAATCTGTGGGTGTACTCGGGCGGCATAGGCAGGTCGCCGAGCGTGTGAAACAAGGCGATTCTGCGGATTTCGGGGTTCCTGAACCCCCTCGCCAAATTGGATACGAGTC
>JAQWAM010000391.1 GCA_028707675.1 Kiritimatiellia bacterium
TCCCCTTCCGGCACGGCGTAATAGGCGAAAAACTCGGCGTTCGTGCCGTCCGGTCCCTTGCCGGATACAAGAATCGGCTTCAGCTTTTCGTAGCGCGTCTCGGGAATCGGGCATTCGCGGAACGACGGAACGACCGACAGGCCCTCGAGATTCCAGTACTTTGCCGGATCATCACGATGTTTCGCGCGGTCTCCCTCCGCGGCCGCTGACGCAGCCGTGACCATGCCTTGAAGGGCAAGGATTGTCACAATCAATCCCAAAACGCGCTTCATTTCTTTCCTTTCCAGCAGACCTTGTCCGGCTTGCCCGTCTTGAGCCCGGCGCCCTTGATCGCCCATATGCAGATCGAATCACTGCCATCCCATAGCGTAGACCGGCGACACACCGGTTCACATGATTGGTGTCCATTATGCGGGGGGGGGAGCGGAAACAGTCAACCATAAACCCCGAAAAAACGTTGGCCTCGGGGCCGTCCGCCTGTAGCCTGCAGGCGTATGAAAAAACACAAAAAGCCCGATGTATCAATGATGGAAAAGGGGCGGTGTGCCTGTTTTATACCCACTACGGGATGCTAGTGACCGCGCAATGCTGCCGCGAGCTGGTCGACCGCGGCCAGATTGGCCTCGCGGTCTTCGCGCAGGCAACGCTTCCAGGATGTCGTGAGGAAGCCCTTGAGACGTTCGGGCGCGAGTTGGGCGCGCGCGAACTCGACGGTCCCCTCCATATTGCCCGGGGTCACGTAGTTGGAACCCGTGGGCACCTGATCGAAACCCGCTTTGTCCAAGTCCAGGTAGCACTTGATCCGCGGCCAGCGGAAGGCGCGTTCGTCGAAACCCTCGTCGTAGTACCAATTGCTCTGCAAAACGCTCTTGGGCATGCGGCGGAGGAACTCGTCGTGGTGCTCCCATATCCAGTCGCTCCAAATCCAGGGGCGCGCGCCGCGCTTTTCGACGACTTTGACGAACCAGAGAAAATCGTGCCACCAGAGCTCGCCCTGGCGCAGCACGACGTGTTCATGCGCGCTCTGGCAACGCACATCTTCCTCGTCATACCCCAGATGGAAGAGGCGCGGCCCGTCGAATATCTCGCAGACCTCCGCTATCAGGTCTTCGCAAACGCGGTAGTAATCGGGCGTGGAGAGCATGCGCCCCCATTCGCCAAGCCACTGGTCGTGCGTCGCCGAGAAATTGAGTTTCGGAATCGGCTCGATCCCGAGCGACCTGAGCCGCGCCAGTTCGCCCCTCAGCCGCCCGACGCTCCAGGCGCCCCGCACGGCGATTTCGGGATGGCTCTCATACCGCACCCCTTCGCAGAGGTCGATGACAGCCATGTTGAGCCCGCGCTCGCTCATGCGGTTCGTGATGAACGTCCACTCGCGCGCGTCGCACGCGAGCGGATCGCGGGCCTGTGCCGCCGTATTAATGTTCATGCCCAGATGGATCAAAAACGCTTTGATTTCTTCCTGCCCCACCTTCTCACCTCCGATGCTTCGCGACAACGCGATTCGGCAACATCATTTCGCCAGCGCCTCCCACTTCGGCCAGCCGGGGCGCGGCGGCGGCGGGTTCTCCGCCGTCAGGAAGCTGAAATACGGACGCTCCAGCGCCATCATGAGCGCGGCGGCGGGCACAGCCCCGCCGTGCGCGTACACCTCGACGGTCTTGCCCGCGTTGCGGTGCGAGAGAAGTCGCGCGAGGGCAAGCGCGTCCTCGGCGCGGCGCGCCAGCGTCTCGACCGTGCCGTCGTCCGGACGCGGCAAGGCGGTCATAACGGTGCGCCACTGGCTCAGATAACGCGCCGCACGGTCTTCGGCCGCTGCGGCGTCAAGTCCTTCCGGCACGCCAGCACAGGCCTGACGGCCGCCGGTTCGCCGCCTTTCCGGCGCATGCGGTACGCGAGACGCGTTCCGTCGCCGCGCACTAGCACCCCTGTCTCCACCGTTATCCCGGCAGACCGCTCCACCCGCACGTCGGCGGGAGCCGCCTTGATTTCCAAAAGCCGCCGCATGCCCGTCTCGGCGCGGAGCCTGATTTTGAGTTCAGCAGTCATATCACTGTAAAGAGATAACCACGCCCTTTTCGGGAACTATCACCGTCAGCGGGTCGGAATAGGTCGTGCGCTCGCCGTCGGAAACGGCGAGTTGCAACACGTAAGTTCCGGCGCGCTCAAAAGTCACCGTCGTCGCGCGCGCGGCGTATTACGGGATACCCGCACAGTGTCCGTCTCCGCGAGCGTGTCCACGCTCGGCCCGCGGTTCGCCGCCAACACCGGACGCGACGCGAGATATTTGATCTCCGCCTCGGAGAGCAGCCGCTTGTACATCCGCACTTCGTCCATCACCCCCGGCAGCGTGCGGGAAAGCACGTTGTCTTCGCCGTCACGGTAATACCCGTTCTGCGTCGTGACGCTGACACAGTTGGCGTTCATGCCGCCGATCGTGAGCGGGACAGTGGCCTTTACGCGCGCGAAGCCGATGCTTCCGCTCGCGGGCGTCTGCTTGACACCGTCGATCCAAAGCTGGGTTTCGTTTACGCTGCTCACGTTGTAGCGGTCAAACGCCACATACACATGCATCCAGCGGTTTTCAGGCGACACGGACGGGCTGCCGTAATACATCATGCCGCCAGAGCCGGCGAGCTGGTTCCCGTACTCGTCATAACCCAACGACTGGTGGTAGATGGTAAAAAGCGCGTTGTTGCCCGCGATGCCGTTCTCAGGCGCGTACCAAAACCCGAGCGTGTAGGGCACGGAGAGGAGGCAGACGCTCTTGATGTCATTCGTCCCCGGATTCGCGGCGTCGTGGTACATCCAGAAACTGAACGTGCGCCAAACCGTGCCGCCCTCTTCAGGCATAGGGCGCCATCCGTCAGTGCCCGTCTCGCCCAGCGTAGCACCCGTGATGAAACTCGAGGTCTTACCGCGCCCCCTGTAGCCCCGCCCGTCGATTCCCGGAACATAGGTGTCCGGC
>JAQWAM010000392.1 GCA_028707675.1 Kiritimatiellia bacterium
CGTAATAACGCGCAAGCCGGTGTTTGCCAGGAGGTGGTCGCGCAGAACGCGCCGAACATAGTGGGCATGAGCGAATACCGGCGGCTTTCCGTGATCCAGCCTTTGACTCATCAGACCACGCCTTGGAGCGGACTGGTGGCCGGGTTTTTGGCTGTGAGCATCTGGTACAACGTCATCAATCAGTTCATGATCCAGCGTGTGCTCGGGGCCAAGAACGCGTGGCACGCGCGTATGGGCATCGTGTTCGCGGGCTACATGAAGATTTTCCTGCCGGTGATCGTGGTCGTGCCGGGGCTGATTCTGTTCGCGGCGCATCCCGAGGTCATGCGGCTGCCGTGGGCGGAAATCCGGCCTGAGGCCGACAAGGGGTATGTGATGATGTTGCAGACCCTGCTGCCGGCCGGCATCCGCGGCATCTTTTTGGCGGCCCTGTTCGGCGCGATCCAGTCGACGGTCAACGCGGTGCTTAACTCGACCTCCACCGTGTTCACGATGGACATCTTCAAGCGGCAATTGAAGAAAGATGCCACGGACAAGCAATTGATCTTTGTCGGGCGGGTCTCCACGGTGGTGATTCTGCTGATCGCGATGGTGATCGCTATGTACATCGAGCGTCTGGGAGGCAGTCTGTTCGTCTATATCCAGACCCTGTACGCCTTCTTCGCGCCGCCTTTCGCGGCGGTGTTCCTGCTGGGGATACTTTTCAAGCGCATCAACGGCAAGGGCGCGGCCACGGCGGTGTTTCTGGGGTTTGTTTTCGGCATCGCGATGAAGCTGTACATACAGTTCTGTCCTGCGCATCCGCGCTGGATCGAGCCGTATTCGAATCAGTCGATCATAAACTGTGTCGTTGTCAGTTTGATGACGGCACCTCCCGCGCCGGAACAGGTGACTGATGAGCTGACCATAAACTGGCGCAAGATCAACATCTTCAACGATCTGGGCAAAGGCTGGGCGAACGTGACCATCTGGTGGGGAATTTTCGCTGCGATAGTGATCGGGCTGGTCGCGCTGCTATGGTAATATCAGTTGCTGAATCGCATCGAATAGAAACCATGGATTGACAAGTGTGTGTGTGTGTGTGTGTGCCTTCATACGCATACGGATAAACACGGGGGTTTGTAAAAATAATAGGCATTGGATTTTCGAGCAACCCAATAAAACACGGTAAAATAAGGTTTTCGAATGCATGTGGTGAGCGCTTTGGCTCCGGTATTTATGCTTGTCGCGGTGGGGTGCCTGCTGTTGCGGTGGAAGTTCGCGGATGACGCGTTCTTCCGCGTCGCCGCCAAATTCGCCTATTGGATCGGGCTGCCGTCACTGCTCTTCAAAAACATCGCCGAGGCTTCGCTCTCCCTGTCGGATGCGTGGCGCGTGTTTGCGGTGATGGCGGCGGCGACGATCCTGACGGCTCTGGCCAGCGCGCCGGTGGCGCGCGCTTTGGGTCTGAGCGCGACCCGCGGCCGAACATTCATCCACACCAGCTTTCACTGCAACACCGCTTTTGTGGGGCTTCCGGTGATGCTCTACTCTTTGACCGCGTATCCCGACAGCGGCAAACTCATTGAGATGGCCAGCATGGCGCTGGCGCCGATGATCCCAGTATTCAACATAATGTCGGTGATTGTCATGCGCGGCGCGGTCGATACGGCGGAAAAGGGGCTTTTGTCAATCATACTGAAGAAAGTTGTGACAAACCCTCAAGTCTTGTCATGTCTGGCCGGGCTGGCGGTCTCGTTCTGCGGCCTGCGTTTGCCGCTGGCCCTGTCGCGCAGTGTCGGCTCGCTGGGAGCAATGGCGCTGCCGCTGGCGCTCATGAGCATCGGCGCTGGCCTGAATCTGCGCAATGTAAGGGAAGGGCTGGGCGCGGCATGTGTGGCGGCGTTTTTCAACGTGGTCTTGCTGCCGCTGATCGGATTCGTGCTTTGCCGGTTCGGCGGTTTGACTCATGGAGAGACATTGGTCAGCCTGATTTTCCTGACCTGTCCGACCGCATCCAGCGCATACATCTACGCGCGGCAGATGAAGGGGGATCCCGCTTTTGCCGGAAACGTGATTCTTATCAGCACGCTGATGTCGGCCCCGGCATTGTGGGCGGTCTTATATTTCGGATTGTGACACCCGGTGCTGCGGGAGTTCGCGGGCGGCAAAAATGCGCCGCACACGCTTAAACCACCTGCTTCGTCGTCGTCGGCATTGAGCGCGAAAGAAAGCCACAAATTACCCGCAGATTCTCGCGAATATCCATATCCCTAAATCACGGATTCTCCCGCATTTTAAGTGTCAGCGTATCATCTTTCGCGTTCAACGCAAGGCATAAAACATTCATTTAGGCGTCGAATTGCCACGTTGACATGTTAAGTACCACAATAGTACATACCTGAAGATCGTCGAGTGGTCGGAAGAAGACGGGTGCTACGTTGGGACGTGTCCAGGTCTTATGCTTGGAGGCATCCACGGAGATGATGAAGCCAGGGTGTATAAAGAGCTTTGCCGGGCGGTCGACGAGTGGATTACGATCTGTTGGCAGGAGCGCGAACCTCTGCCCGAGGCGACAGCCGGAAGGAAGTTCTCCGGAAAGTTTGTCGTTCGCGTAGGCCAGGATCTGCACAAGGTTCTGGCTATCGGAGCCATGCGTAACGGGGAGAGCCTAAACGAGCACTGTGTGTGTCTGCTGCGCGCGGAGGGTGACTCCTACGGAGAGAATAAAGCCCTGAAAGGTGCCCGAGGGAACCGCCCCAAAAGGCGGCGTACTCAGTCCCGTTAGGGTCGGCGACGTAATGTGGGAACCAATGCTGCACGAGGCGCTCAAGGCCGCGTACATGCTGGCGGAGCAGGGCGTGTCGGCCGAGGTTGTGGACATCCGCTCGCTGGTGCCGCTGGACATGGAGACGATTCTGGCCTCGTTGCGCAAGGACGGGCAGACGTTCTTCCCTCCCTCCGTCTTCGCTGATCC
>JAQWAM010000393.1 GCA_028707675.1 Kiritimatiellia bacterium
CTCCGGCACGCCGGAAAGCCCCATGCACTTGACCGCCGTAGCGGGGGCTGCGGATTTCACGCGGCGACCGCGGTCGTCGATCAAACCCCGTATGCGCCCGAAGTATTCGCCGCACAAAATGATGTCGCCGACCTTTAGGACGCCGCCCGTGATCAGCAGCGTCGCCGTCGGCCCCAGCCCTTGTTCGAGCTGCGCCTCCACCACATACCCGTCAGCACGGCGGTCGGGATTGGCCGCCAGCTCCAGCATGTCCGCCTGCAGCAAGATCATTTCAAGCAAGTGGTCTATGCCCGTTCCGGTGACAGCCGAAACCTCCGCGCAAATCACGTCGCCGCCCCATTCCTCCGGGGTCAAACCCTCGCTTTGCAGCATCTGCCGCACGCGGTCGGGTTTGGCGGTCGGCAAGTCGCACTTGTTGATCGCCACCATGATCTGCACACCGGCCTGCTGCGCGTGTTTGATCGCCTCGCGGGTCTGCGGCATGATGCCGTCATCCGCGGCAATGATGATCACGGCAATGTCGGTGAGGTTGGCGCCGCGGGCGCGCATCGCCGAGAAAGCGGCGTGCCCCGGCGTGTCCAAAAAGGTGATTTTGCGGCCGTTGATCTCCACTGTGTACGCGCCTATATGCTGCGTTATGCCGCCCGCCTCCCCAGAGGCCACGCGCGTGTTGCGGATGCGGTCCATCAGCGAGGTCTTGCCGTGGTCGACGTGCCCCAAAAACGTGACTACAGGCGGACGCGGCACACAGGACTCCGGCGTGTCATCTGGAATCGCGTCGTCGGCGTCGTCGCTCTTCAGCACCGGCTTGCGCTCGGTAGAACGCTTCTGACGCTCGACCTCGACCTTGTACCCGTATTTGTCGGCAACCTTCTGCGCAACGTCAAACTCCACGCGCTGGTTGATCGAAGCGAGTATATTGAGCTGCATCAGGTCCGCGATCAGTCGGTTGGGCCGCAGCCCCAGCTTTTCAGCCAGGTCTTTAACCACCACCGCGCCGCGCAGCAGGATCACGCGGTCCGGCGGAACCTGGCGGGCGTCGGCGACAGGCTGCGCGCGCTGCGGCAGCGGCTCGCGTCCCTTAACACGCTGTTGCTGCGCGCGCAACCCTCCGCGCGGCGGCGGAAGGACTTTGTCGTGTTTCTGGCCCGCCATAGATCGAGACGGTTTTGGAATCTCGCGCGCGTCGCCCTTGGCTTTTTGTCCTATGAATGCAGCCGCGATCTGCTCTTCCGGCTCCAGATCTTCATCAGCCTTATGGCGCGTCGTTTTGGTTTTTGCGCCTGGTTTGGCCGACGTTTCAGCCTCCTTTGCAGGCTCGGCCGGCCTGGCGTCGGCCGCTGCGTCGTCAGTTTTTCCCTCCGCTTGCGCCACCCCGTCCCCGGCAGGTTCGGCTGCGGCGGCAGTCTCCGCCGGCGCAGTCGAGGCCGCCGCAGGCGCGGTCTCTGAAGCGGTGGCGCCAGGCGGCGGCAGGCCCTTGGCCGCCGCGTCCATTTCCAAGGCCCGCGCCCGGTTGGCGTCCAGCACGGCCAGGATCGTCTTGTCTTGCGCGGAGCGCATTGAAAGCGCCCGGGCGCGCTTATCGGCGCGGCCTTGAGCCTGGTCCTCTATGCTCTTAGCAATCTCTTCCGCGGTTCTCTGGCCGAAGGCTTCTCGGAGACGGGAAACGTCATCGTCTTCAAGCTGCGACAACGCCGAATACACCTCTATATCCAGACGGTCCGCCTGCCTGAGCACCTCCACGCTGGAGGCCTTAACATTTTTCGCCAATTCACAAACTCTCATAACACCCACTCACTCCCCCGCATCTTCAACAGTGCTCGCCGCTTTGGCCGCAGCCCATATCTTTTGCGCGTTTTCCTCGTCAAGCGCGGTCACTTCCTGCAGATACGACACATCGACATCCGCGATGCCTTCGGTCGTCAGGAAGCCGTTGGCCACCAAGGTCGTCGCAATGTCCTCGCTGATGTCCAAGACCTCCGCCAGTTCATTGATAGCCGAGGCGCGCTGCTCCTCGAAAGACACCGCCTCGCCGCCTTTGGTGATTTCGACCCGCCAGCCGGTCAGTTTGGATGTCAGGCGGACGTTCTGGCCTTTTTTTCCGATAGCCAGCGAAAGCTGGTCCGGTGGAACCGTCACATGCACCGTTCGAGGCTCATCCGGATCGACCACGACACTCTCGAGCCGCGCCGGCGACAACGATTGCGTCACGTACTGCTTGATGTCCTCGCTCCAGCGCACGATGTCGATCTTCTCGCCGTTCAGCTCGCGGACGATGTTGCGCACACGCACGCCGCGCAGCCCCACGCACGCGCCTACCGGGTCAACCTTCTCGTCCAGAGTTTTTACCGCGATCTTGGAACGGAACCCAGGATCGCGCGCCACCCCCATCACCTCCACAATGCCGTCGGCTATCTCCGAAACCTCGAGCCGGAACAGCGTCTTGACGAATTCCGGGCAGGCTCGCGACAAGACCACGGCGGGCCCGTTGGCGCCGCTCTGCACACGGTAGACGTATGCCCTGATGCGGTCGCCCACATTGTACTCTTCTGTGGGGATGCGATCTTTAGCCATCATGATCGCCTCGGTCTTGCCCAAGTCTATTATCAAGTCCCGGTGCGCGATCTGCCTGACCGAACCGCTGACTATGTCGCCAATGCGATCCTTATATTCGTCATACACGTTTTTGCGTTCAGCTTCACGAATCTTCTGCAGGATCATCTGCCGGGCGGCTTGCGCCGCGATACGCCCGAGACGGGCAGGCGGCACCGATATCTCCAGCGTTTCGCCATTCTTGGCATCCGGCTTCAAGTATCTTGCCTTGGAAAGGGAGACAAAGCCGAGACCGCTGTCCTCGTCCGAAACCGTCAGCGTGTCGAAGGCCTTGATCGCCAATGTCTTACGGTCAATCTCAACTCGCAGGTCGTGAGACAC
>JAQWAM010000013.1 GCA_028707675.1 Kiritimatiellia bacterium
CGCGCTGATGACGCTTTCGGTGTTTTCGAGATGGGCTCCAACCATCCCGGCGAGATCGCCGCACTGGCTGAGAAGGCGCGGCCGGATGGCGCGATCATCACGAACGTGGGCTGCGCGCACATCGGTAATTTCGGTTCGATCGACGCTATCGCGCGCGAGAAGGGCGCTTTGTTCGCGGCTTTGCCGCCTGATGGATTTGCCGTGGTCAGCCGCGAGTGCGAGCGTTTCGAAACGGTCGCGGGCCAGAGTCGGGCCAGGCTGGTGACGGTCTCTTTAGCGCGGGACGACGCGGATTTCTTTGGAGAGCTAATAGATCCAGTCGAGGGCGTTTTGCGCGCGGTTGAAACAGCCACAGGCTCGACAACGCGCTTGCGCAGCGGCTTGCCGGGGGAGCACAACGCCGAAAATCTGCTGCTGGCTTTTGCGGCGGCGCGCACAGCCGGCATAAATCCGGCGGCGGCCGCGCAGGCGCTGGAGAAGCTGATCATGCCCGCTATGCGTTGGGGCGTGTGCAGGCATGGCGGGGTGACGGTAGTGAATGACGCCTACAACGCCAATCCGCAAAGCATGAAGGCGGTTATCCGCACATTGATGCGGCAGCCGGGTGCGGGGCGTAAGATTCTGGTTTTGGGCGACATGCTGGAACTGGGCGGGCAAACGGAAGCTTTGCACCGCGAGATAGGTAATTTTGCGGCTGGGCACGCGCCGGATCTGTTGGTGGCGGTCGGTGATGCGGCAGGTCGTTTTCTCGCGGATGCCGCGGTTAAATCAGGGCTGTGCAGCGCCAAGGTGGTTTGTTATGCAGATGCTTTGCAGGCGAAGGCTGTGCGTGAGGTTTTAGGTGCGGGGGACACGGTGCTGCTTAAGGCTTCTCGCGGCGTGGGATTGGAGCGGATTCTCGATGAGTGGCAGGTTTGACAATTGCGGGGCGCTGGTGTTGGGGGCGGGCGTCAGCGGCGAGGCGGCGGCGGCGCTGCTGCTGTCGCGCGGCGGCAGTGTGCTGCTGATGGACGAGCGCGAAGAGTGCGCCGATAGCGCGTGCGCGGAAAGAACGCGCCGGGCCGGCGGAAACGTGCTGTGCGGCAAAACAGACCTTCCGGGGGAAAAATTCGGCGCATGTGTGGTTAGCCCGGCGTTTCCGGCGCGGCATCCCTGGATCGAGACCTGTTTAAGCCGCGGTGTGCCGGTGGTCTCAGAACTTGAATTGGGCGCCGCTTACTGGCGGGGCAAAATATTGGCCGTTACCGGCAGCAAAGGCAAAAGTTCGCTGGTGAAGCTTTGCTCGGACATTTTCAACGGCGCCGGGAAGAGCGCGTCCCCCGCAGGCAACTATGGTGTTCCGCTGTGCCGCCTGGCGCTTGAGTGTCCGGGTCTGGAATGGGCGGTCGTGGAGGTAAGCTCGTTCCAGATGGAATACACGGCGAGGTTCCGTCCCGATATAGCCGTGCTGCTGAACATCCAGCCCGATCATCTTGACCGTCATGCGGATATGGCTGAGTACCGGGCTCTGAAGCTAAAGATGTTCGCCAGCATGCTTCCAGGCGCGCTGGCCTTGCTGCCGGACGGGCTTGACGCTGAAGGCAGGCTGCCGGAGGGAGTGGAGTCACGGCGGTTCGGAGACGCGCTTTGCTGCGACTGGAGTTATAATGGCGGGGTGGTCGAGGGGCGGGACGCCGGCAGGCATGTGCGTGTCAGTCTTGAGCAGTCGTGGTTCAACAACGAGGTTTTGGGTCTGGCCGCGGCCGCGGGGGTGGCCGCGATGAGTCGCGCCGGGGTATCGGCGGATCTGATCAAGCAGGGGCTTGAAATGTTCGAGCCCCTGCCACACAGGCTGCAGGCGCTGGGCATCGACCGGCGTGGGGTCAGTTATGTTGACGACTCCAAGGCCACCAGCCTGGCGGCGTTGGCCGCAGCCTTGCGGATGACGCAAAAACCTGTCAGGCTGATCGCAGGCGGGCTGCTCAAAGAAAAAGAACCGGATAAAGTAAAAGAGTTGCTGACACAAACCACAAAAAAAGTATATCTTATAGGCAAATGTGCAGAAGAGTTGTTTCTCGCCTGGAAGTCGGGCGTGCCGTGCGTTGTTTGCGGTACGCTTGACAGGGCGGTATCTTTGGCGGTGCGAGAGTCGGACGCGGGGGACACCGTGCTGCTTTCGCCCGGGACTGCAAGTTTCGATCAGTTTAAAGGTTATCGGGAAAGAGGAGAACGTTTTACGGAGTTGGTTCGCGCGGTTGCGGACCATTGAACGCTTTTTTCCGGTATCAGAAGGGCAAGGAGAGATGATGAATCGTAAAAGTATACGTGTTGTGGCGGTGGCCAACCTGGCGCTCGGGTGTCTTCTGCTGCAAGGCTGCGGAATGTTCGGCAAGAAAACCGAGGGTGATGTCACCGCAATTCCCGAGCTGGAGCCGGTCGAGGTCACGCCGGCAGAACAGATTGAGCCTGTGACTACGGTTGATGTTGTGCCGGAGCCTGTGCCGCTGCCCGCGGTTCAGAGCACGACTCCGTACACGATTCAGAAGGGCGACACCATTTCGGCGATAGCCTTTAAATATAAACTCCGTTGGCAGGATGTGCTGGCGGTCAACCCCGGCATCACGCCGACGCGCATGCGGATCGGTCAGGTAATACAACTGCCGGGAGTCATTGATCTTTCCCGTCCGCGCTCCATGCCCGTGACCACGCCTAAGGTGACTGCGCCTAAAGTGTCAGCTCCTGCCGCCGCAGCGGTCGCTTCCGATGCTGTCACATATGTGGTGAAGGCCGGCGACTCGCTCTCAGTAATCGCGTACAGGCATGGCATCAAGACAGCGGCGCTGCGCGCCGCCAACGGGATCAAGGGCGACAAAATTATTGTAGGGCAGAAGCTTAAAGTGCCTGGCGCGCGCAAGACGCCCGCACCCGCGGCCGCAGCCAAGAAAGCCAGCGCGCCCAAAACCGAGGCGCCCAAAGCGGCGGCAGAGGCCAAGCCCGTGAAGTCGGCAGCGCCTGCGGCGGCTGTCGCGCCGCCACCCGCGCCACCCAAGGCAGCGGTAGAATCCGAGCCGGTGAAGGTTGAAACCGCTGCGCCGCCGGCGCCTGCCGCGGCAGAAGTGAATGTGCAGACCTACACGGTTAAAGAGGGTGAAGACCTCTATGCCGTGGCCATCCGCTGGGGTGTGAGTCCGACCGACCTCAAGACCTTGAACAATTTGAGCTCCACTGAGCTAAAGGCGGGCACGGTCTTGAAGATTCCCGGCGCGGCCCAGTAGAAGGCACGGCGGTAAAGTCATGCGGAAAACTTTGACGGCACTGGCTACCACAGTGGTTTTTCTACTGGGAGTGGGAGTCATTGTCTTGGCTTCGGCCAGTGCTGTCCGCGCTCAGGGCCTTTATGGTGACCCGCACTTCTTTGTCAAGCGGCAGTTGATTTGGCTGGGTCTTGCGGTTGGCTTGGTGTTCGCGGTCAGCCGTTTCGATTATCACTGGTGGCGCGAGATACCGGAGTTCACGGTCGGGTTTTACGTGCTGGTGTTGATTGCCTTGGCTCTGGTTTTCGTGCCCGGGATCGGCGTCAAAGTCAACGGCAGTTACCGTTGGCTGAAGTTCGGGCCCATACGTGTGCAGCCCAGCGAGTTCGCTAAATTACTTGCGGTCATAGCCATGGGGGGCTGGTTCGACCGCATCGGTTGGCGCGCGAAGCAGTTTTGGAAAGGCGCTGTGTGGCCTGGAATCGGGTTGGCCGCAGTGGCCGCTCTGATAATCATCGAGTCTGATTTCGGCGCCACGCTAGTGGTGATGTTCGTCGGTGGAACGCTGATGTTCGTGTCGGGGACACGCTTGTGGTATCTTCTGGCCTTTGGCGTTGCCGCGCTGGGTCCGGCGGCGGCTATGATCGCGGCCAATCCTAACCGGATGGAGCGCCTGCTGGCGTGGTGGGCGAAGCGCAGCGGAGGCACCACCACGTCACCGGCGGCTTATCATGTGGAACAGGCGCTGGTGGCCTTCAAGAACGGCGGTCCTTGGGGTGTGGGGTTCAACCAGAGCATCCAAAAATACAATTATCTGCCCGAGGCGCACACGGATTTCATTTTTGCCATCGGCGGCGAGGAGTTCGGTTTTAGCTTCTCAATCATAATCTTGCTGGCGTTCATGGTAATACTGGTGTGCGGCATGCTGATCAGCATGCGCGCGCCTGACCGGCTCGGACGCCTGCTGGCTTTCGGCATGACCCTGTTGCTGGTTTTTCAGGCGGTGTTCAATATCGGCGTTGTCACTGACTGTCTGCCGACAAAAGGGTTGGCCTTGCCCTTCATAAGTTACGGCGGCACCAATCTGGTTGCGGCGCTTTTTGCGGTGGGCACGCTTTTCAATGTCGGCAGGCACATCGATGTTTTTGACGAACGCATGCACACGCAGGTGGTAAAAAACGCCGCGATTAAAGTTTGAGGCCGTGCTGTCTACGCTCTTTAGAGGATATGGTTGTAATTATGCTGCCATATGGCTGAGCGCGGCAAAGCAGAGAAAGGACCATTATGGCTGGTATTTTTAAGGCATACGACATTCGGGGGATTTACGGTAAGGAGCTCGACGGAGAGACAGCCTATAAGATAGGCCGGGCTTTCGTGACCTTCACCGGCGCGCGCAAGGTTGTGGTGGCGCGTGATATCCGTCCGCACTCGGAACCGCTCTTCCAGGAGCTGGCGCGCGGAATTACCGAGCAGGGCGCGGATGTCATAGACATAGGTTATGGTTCCACTCCGATGTCGTACTTCGCCAACGGCATGCTGGATGCCGACGCTGGCGTGATGATAACAGCATCGCACAATCCCGCCGAGTGGAACGGCTTCAAGCTGTGTCGCGCGCAGGCCGTGCCGATCAGCGGCGCCACCGGCATTCTGGACATAGAGCAGATCGTGCAGGGCGGGAACTTCGCTCCGCGGCCTGAAAAGCCCGGCAAGGTCTCTTCTTATGACATTGCGCCGGAGTATGCCCGGCACGTGGCGGATTTCGCGCATCTGAAACGTCCGGTCAAGGTCGCTATCGACTTTGCCAACGGCATGGGCATCTGGGAGGCTAAAGCTTTGCGCGGGCTGATCGAGTGGGAAGGTCTGTTCGAAGAACCGGACGGCAGCTTTCCTAACCATGAGGCCAATCCTTTGCATCACGCTACCCTGCGCGATCTGCAGTCTAAGGTGCGCGGCGGAAGTTATGATTTTGGTGTCGCGTTTGACGGGGACGCGGACCGCGCCGGCTTTCTAGACGAGCGCGGTGAAATAATACCGATGGATCTGTTGACCGCGCTGGTGGCGCAGGATGTGCTGGCTACCCGCAAAGGCGTGGTGTTTTATGACCTGCGCAGCAGCCGTGTTGTCAAAGAGGTGATAGAGGCTGCCGGCGGTCAGGCGATGATGAGCCGTGTGGGGCACGCCTTTATCAAGCAGCAGATGCGCGATCACGGCGCGCTTTTCGCGGGCGAGCTGAGCGGGCACTATTATTTCAGGGACAATTTCACGGCTGAGAGCTCGGCCATGGCGATCATTGCGTTGGCGAATATAGTCAGCGCCGCTGAAAAGCCGCTGTCTGAACTTGTCGCCCCGTTGCGTAAGTATTTCGCCAGCGGAGAGATCAACACGCGTGTGAGCCGCGACCCCAAGGTGATATTGGCGGAGATCAAAGAGGCGTATGCCGACGGCAGGCTGTCGGAACTGGACGGCGTCAGCGTCGACTACGACGATTGGTGGTTTAACGTGCGCTGTTCGAATACTGAGCCTTTGGTGCGGTTGAATCTGGAGGCCGGAACGCTTGAAAAGATGGAAGAGCAGCGCGACAAGATTCTGGCTATAATCAGAAAATAATGCGCTTGCGGCAAAGCGGGAAAAGTATATGGTTAACGAAGCTGTTTACAAAGAGTTAATTGCCAAATATCGCGGCGTTTTCGGACGTGAACCTGAGGTTGTGGCATACGCCCCCGGCCGCATCGAGGTGCTGGGCAACCACACCGATTACAATGATGGGTTCGTGCTTTCGGCGGCTATCAACTGTGGAACTTTTTTTGCGGCCGCGCGTAATGACGGCAACTCCTGCCGTCTGTTCGCGGGCGACCTGATGAAAGAAGCGGTTTTCGACACTGAAGGGATATGCCGATCCACTAGCGACACATGGCAGAATTACGTGAAAGGTACGCTGGCCGGACTGGCGGATGCCGGTGCGGTCAAATGCGGATTCGACGGCATGTTTCTCGGCAATATCCCGTTGGGCAGCGGTTTGTCCAGCTCGGCGGCGCTCGAGATGAGCGCTGGTATGGCACTGGCCCGGCTTTACGGCATTGAAGTGGACTTGTTGACCTTGGCGCGTATCGGGCAGACGGCGGAGCACACTTACGCGGGCTGCAAATGCGGGCTGTTGGACCAGATTTCCAGTCTGGCGGGACGGGAAGGATGTCTGGTCAAGACCGATTTTCGTTCTTTGGAATATGAACTTGTGACACTGGGCAATGACGCCTGCTTCCTGATGTGCAACACCCACGCCAAACACGCCTTGACGGACGGAGCGTACAACAAACTGCGGGCCGCCTGCGAACATGCCGCCGAGCATTTTGCCGGTGTTTTGCGGCATCCGGTCAAAGCCTTGCGCGATGTCAGCATGTCCGAATGGGTTTTGTACAGAGGCGGGCTGGACGCGCTGGAAGCTGACCGTGCCGCACATCCGATCGGGGAAAATGAGCGTGTGCTGCGGGGCGCCGGAATGCTGGTCAGCGGCGATCTGGAAGGTTTCGGCTCTCTCATGTTCGACTCCCACGAAAGTTCGCGGCGACTGTTCGGGAATTCTTGCGAGGAACTGGACGTTGTGGTTGATGCCGCCAAAAAGATACCGGGCGTGATGGGCGCGCGCCTTTCGGGCGGCGGGTTCGGCGGATCGGTGGTGGTATTGGCCCATCCGCGTGATGCGGAGATCGCCTCTGCGGCCTTGGCGGGCGCATATGCGGCGCGCTTCGGCAAAGCCTGCGGTGTCAGCGTCATCACGCCTGCTGCGGGCGCGTATGTATTATAATGGGCGGTAGTGCCGAGTGTGGTATTTGGTCATAGCGTCACTGATCTGGGGCTTGTCTTTCGGGCTGATCAAAAACCTGCTGGCGGGCTTGCCTCCGGCGTGGCTCGGTATGGTCAGAATGGCAGTCGCCGCGGCTGTGTTTCTGCCGTTCTTGCGGAGGGTGCGGTTCAGGTCGGGCTTGGCGCTTTTTCTGATCGGGATGCTGCAGTTCGGGGTGATGTATTTGGCCTACATGCGCAGCTTCGTTTATCTGAAAGCGCACGAAGTGGCACTCTACACGGTTGTGACACCGCTTTACGTTTCGGCCTTAAATGATCTTTGGCGGCGCCGCTTCAACGGGGTCAACCAATTGTGCGCTCTGCTCGCGGTCGCGGCGGCGGCGCTGATTCTGCGAGGCGGTTTGCAACGCGCGCCGCTGGTTGGTTTTCTATTGGTACAGATGTCGAATCTATGTTTCGCGGCCGGGCAGTTAGCGTACCGTGAATGCCTTGCCTTTTGGCCGGGGAACAAACCGGTCGACAGGACACTTTTTGCCTGGCTGTATTGCGGCGGTTTCGCGGGTTTGGCGCCGTTCGCTTTCAGCGAGTGTTTGCGATATGACTTCACAATGACGCCTTTGCAGATCGCGGTGGTATTGTATTTGGGCGCGGTCGCGTCCGGTGCCGGCTTCTTTCTGTGGAACGCAGGCGCGCGCCGCGTGTCGGCAGGGGTATTGGCGGTGATGAACAACATGAAAATACCGGCAGGCGTTTTGGTGTCGCTCTCGCTTTTCGGTGAGTCGGTTGATGCCTTGCCCTTGCTGGCCGGCATAGTGTTGTTCAGCGCGGCGCTGGTGCCGGTCTGCCGCGGCAATCTATCGCAGGGACAAGCCGGCCGCCCGGGGCTCCGGGCAAAAACAGGTTGGTAACGGTATTTGAACGATTACGATTACGAGCAAGATTAAGATTACGAAAAGTCTCCATTTTTCCTAATCCTAATCCTAATCCTAATCCTAATCTTAATCAGCTTGAAGTTATAGGTAAGGCTGGTATAAGTTGCCGTCAAATCCTGTCAGGACTGCAGCGCAGTGATGCAGATGGCGCCTAAAATGTCGTCGGCGCTGCAGCCGCGCGACAGGTCGTTGACCGGGCGGGCCAATCCTTGCAGGATCGGGCCATAGGCAGTTGCGCCAGCCAAGCGTTCCACCATTTTATAGGCGATGTTGCCCGCCTGCAAGTCAGGAAAGATCAGCACATTGGCGTCACCTTGAATCAAGCCGCCCTTATTTTTTGTCGCCCCGACTGTGGGCACGAGCGCGGCGTCCGCCTGCAGCTCGCCGTCGACCGTTGCCTCCAGCCCAATCTCCGCGAAACGCTGCCGCGTCATCTTGCAAGCATCGCGCATTTTATCTACAAGAACATGCCGGGCGCTACCCTTGGTTGAAAAGCTCAGGAAAGCCAGACGCGGTTTTTTGCATATGATCTGACGACAAGACAGTGCCGTGGCGTACGCTATATCGACCAGTTCGGCCGATGTCGGGCAAGGATTCACCCCGCAGTCGGCGAATAGCAAAGTTTTTTCGCCGGACAGTGTCGGCTCGCGCAGATCCATGATGAACAGCGAAGAGGCGAGTTTGATGTTTTTTGCTGTGCCGATGCAGTGGAAAGCGCTGCGCAGCATGTCGCCGGTCGAGGCGATCGAGCCGGCCACCAGCCCTTGCGCCATGTCCAATGCCACCATCATGTTGCCGAAATACAGGCGGTTGCTCCTGACAGTTGCCAAAGCCTCGGGCTCGGTCATGCCCTTGGCTTTGCGTTTTTCATGCAAAGCGGCCGCGAGCCGCGGCAGATGCGCGGATACCGTATAGTCTGTCACCTCGACTCCGCTGCCTGCCAGCGAGATGCCTGCCTGTTTTTCAGCAGCCGCAAGCTCTTCCGGCGTGCCGAGCACGACCGGCCGACAGATACCGGCACGTGCCGCATTGACAGCCGCCGTCACCACACGCGGGTCATTGCCCTCCGGCAGCACGATCGTTTTATTGACCGCTCTGGCCCGTTCCGCAAGGCTCTCTAAAATGCCCATATCATTCGCCCTTTTTTTTCATTTTGGAAGACAGCAGACGGAAAGTCTCCCGCGCTATCATAAGTTCCTCGTTGGTCGGTATTATGACTGCCGGCGTCTTGGACTTGTCCGTGCTTATCACGCTGATGGAGCCTGGCTGAGCCTTGTTTTTAAAATCGTCCAACTCGCAGCCGATGGCCTCAAGTCGCGATATGATGGACTTTCTGGCAGGAATGCTGTTCTCGCCGATCCCGCCCGTGAATATTATGGCGTCAGCGCCGCCGAGCAGGGTGTAATAACCGCCGATATAGAGCGCCGCCCGGTGTCCGAACATGTTGAGCGCATTTTCCGCCGAAGCTTTGCCTTGCGCGGCCGCGTTGACCGTGTCGCGCATGTCGCCGCTGCCGATACCGTTGATGCCCGTCAAGCCGCTCTGCTTGTTGAGCATATTGTCGATTTCGTCAATGCTCATACCCTTGCGCGCCAAGAAAAAGATGATGGCCGGGTCGATGTCGCCGCAGCGGGTTCCCATGATCATGCCGGGCAGAGGAGTCATGCCCATGGTCGTGTCCAGGACTTTTCCGCCGTTGATGGCGGCAATGGAAGATCCGTTGCCCAAGTGGCAGGTTATAAGCTTGAGCTCTTGAAGCGGTCGTTTTAAATAATCCGCGGCCGCCTGCGCCACGAACTTGTGTGATGTTCCGTGGAAACCGTACTTGCGAATGCCGTATTCCTCATAATACTTTTGCGGTATGGCATACATGAAGGCGTGTTTTGGCATGCTTTGGTGAAACGCCGTGTCGAAAACCGCAACATTGGGCACGTTCGGGAAAACCGTTTCGCACGCCACGATACCGTCGAGATTGGCCGGGTTGTGCAGAGGGGCGAGGTCGGAACAATCCTTGATGCTGCTCTTGACGTCTTCGGTGATAATGACCGAATCCGAAAACTCCTCGGCGCCATGCACCACGCGGTGCCCGATAGCGTTGACCTCTTTCAAAGATCTCAACACGCCCACATCAGAGTCGGCCAGCATCTTACAGCACATAGCCAGCGCTTTGCCGTGGTTTTCGGCAGCGATACCCTGCGCGATTTTAGATTCGCCGTCGCGCTGATAAACGATGTTGGCCTGAGGGGTGCCGATGCGTTCAACCAGACCTTTCGCAACCATTTTTTCGTTGGCCATACTGAACAGCATGAACTTAAGCGACGAGCTGCCTGAATTGACAACCAGAATCTTATCGTATTTTTTCTGCGGCATAATAACATGTCCCCTTTGACGAAAACCGTATACAAACGCTAGGAGCGAACAGTGAAAAACTATAATTATGCGCTTTTATACGTGATTTTAAAAGGAAAACCGTTCAAAAAGCTACTTTAAGGGTGCGATTCCACTTTGTTGCATCGCTCCGAGGATTCAGGAGTCTGGGTTCAGGGTTCAGGTTTGTTTGCAAGCGCCGCGTATTCGCCGCGTGCAATGCCTGCTAAAGCGGCGGGGACGCCGCTGCCACTACAATGCGGCCCAGCAAAATTAGAATTGCCGCTTTACGTCATTTATGGCTTCGTGCGAAAAAATTATTATGCTATTTTATTTCCATGTCGGATCGCAGTTTCAACTGCAAAAAAGGACAATGCTATGAGGCAATGTAAAAATGTTGTGGCGGCCGGTTTGGCCGGCATGATCGGCGGAATGGTTTTCGGGCAGACGGCGGCGCGTTCGGGCGCGGTGGCGCTTGACACTCGGGAGAAGGGCTACGAAATCGGTGTATGCGCTTATTCCTTCAGGAAACACACGGCTTTCGAGGCTGTCGAGAAGACCAAGGCGGCCGGCGGAGAGGTGATGGAGTTCTTCCTATGGCAGAAATTGGGCCCCGAGTTTCCGGACGCGACTGTCAACCAGGATTTGTCAGACGCGCACATAGCCAAGCTCAAAGCCAAGCTGCAGGCATGGGGCATCCGGCCCGTGAACGCCTATTTCAGCAACGCGAATCTCGGCAAGACCGAGGATGACGCGCGCAAGCTTTTCGTTTTCGCGAAAAAACTGGGGTTGCGCGGCCTGACCGGCGAACCGCCATTGGACAAGCTCGATATGATTGAAAAGCTGGTCAAGGAGTTTAACATCCAGTTGTGTTTCCACAACCATGCAAAAAATCCGAAAAAGCCGGAGTACCGCAATTGGGATCCGGCTTACCTTATGGGGCTGATGAAAGACCGCGATCCGCGCATGGGGTTTTCCGTGGATACCGGCCACATCTACCGCTCGGCCATGGATCCGGTGGAGTACCTTAAAACTGTAGAGGGCCGCGTGATGTCGGTTCATCTGAAAGACGTCAAAGAAGCCGCTTACGGCAGCCCAGACGTGGTTTACGGCAAAGGCGTAGGCGACATTCCCGCTGTGCTTGCTGAGTTGAAGCGGCAGAAGTTCAGCGGTCATGTGGGGGTCGAGTTCGACGACGTCTCAGGCGCGGTCGAGCAGGACGTAAAAGCTTGCCTGGAAGTCATCCGCGCTTGCCAATAACTTGGCTGTTTTGACTCTGTTAGGGCGGTTTCTCCGAAACCGCGGCGGACGCCTCGGGGAGGCGTCCCTACCGTGACAGGCGACCTGCGGCTGGCGACCAGCGTTTTAGAAAGTCCAGCCGAGACCGAGGATGTAGCGCATGTCCTTTTTATCGAGCCCCGCCGACGGGTGCGAGTTGTAGGCGAGCTGGGCCTTGGCCTCGAAAGCCAGCTTTGAGGTCAGCGCGGCGCGCAGACCGACATCCGCGTTGCCGAGAAAGGTGTCGGCCCGTTCCAGACTGGGCAGGTATTCCAGATTGTGGAAGGCCTTGACTTTGTCGTTGATGGCTTTGTCCAGATGGTAGGCCAGACGCCCCGCCATGTTCTGGCGTGTTTCGGACGGGCTGAAATAGCGCTCGCTCACGTACGCCAGACCGGCTTCAGTTGAGAAGTTAAGATCAGCCTGCTCGATCCATTGGTAGCCGAGACCGGCACCGGTGGTAAGGCGCATGTCCAGATTCGAGATGCGGTCTTTTTCCAGTTTCATGTTGCCGTAACCGTACATCTTGTCGGAGAAGAAGTAGTCGT
>JAQWAM010000394.1 GCA_028707675.1 Kiritimatiellia bacterium
CGTGTTTGGCCAACAATACACCGCGTTAAACGGAAAGGATGCCATGATCAGCAAAAAGATGGAAGAGGCGATCAACACCCAGATCAACAACGAGATGTACTCGGCTTACCTCTATATGGCGATGTCCACCTATTCGGACAGCATCGGCCTGAAAGGTTTCGCCAAGTGGTTCATGGTGCAGTATCACGAGGAGATGGTGCACGCCATGAAGATGTATGAGTTTATCCAGTCCCGCGGCGGAGCCGTTAAACTCGGCGCTCTCAAGAAACCGCCCCAAACCTGGAAGTCGCCGACAGACATGTTCGAGCAGACTTACAAGCACGAGCAGTTCATCACGGGCTGCATCAACGATCTGGTGGATCTGGCGCGGGCGGAGAAGGACAAGGCCAGCGAGATCTTCTACCAGTGGTATGTCACCGAACAGGTCGAAGAAGAAGATAACGACACCACGATCCTCGCGCAGCTCAGTCTCATCGGCGACGGCAAGAACGGGTTGCGCATGCTGGACAAGGAATTGGGCGCGCGCGCCGTTAACGTCCCGACTGACTTCTCGATGGGGGTCAGCGCTCAGATGAAAAACGCCTAGCAATCCCGAACGCCGCCCGGACGCAGCCTGACGGGGTGCCGGACAGCGGCGTTTTTGTGCATCCTTTCAGTTCGCGAACCATGGCCCGCGTTAAGTTATGCCCTACGCCTTGTTATTCGACATCGACGGTACCTTGTTGTACGCGCGCGGCATCGGCCGCGCCGCCTTCGGGAAGGCTTTCCTCGAAGCTTACGGGGTCGCCTATCCGGATGTTGCCGGACTGTCCTTTGTCGGAGCGACCGACTCCAACGTCGTGCGCGTTATGGCGGAGGAGTGCGGCGTGGCCAGCACACCCGCGCGCGAAGAGCATTTTTTTCTGCGACTGGCCCAGGAGATCGACGCCGGGCTGGCACAAAATAAACCGCATGTCTATCCCGGCGTACCGGAGTTGATCGAGCGGCTGCACCGCCGCGGCGATGCCTTGGGCATCATCACCGGCAACGTGCGCGCCACCGCCTGGAGCAAGCTTCGGCACGCGCGTCTCGACCACGCCTTCACCTTTGGCGCGTATGGTGACGACCACCATAACCGCGCCGAGATCGCCCGCCTGGCGCTGCTGCGCTCCCCCGTCCGGGCGCGCGCTCTGATCGGCGACACGCCGCTCGATGTCCAGGCCGCGCATGAGAACGGGCTTAAAGCCGTGGCTGTGGCCACCGGCTGGGTCTCCGCCGCGGAACTGGCCTTAGCCGGCGCTGACCTTGTCATTGATGACTTTTCCGATACCGAGCGCGCGGTCAGCCTGATCGACGACTTGGCTTTGATTGACACCTGACCCCTTAACCCTCAATTTGCGGGCTTTGCCCGCATCACGAAAGGATGATATGAAAAAATGTCTGTTCCCGCTGCTTGTGTTGCTTTGGGGCTGTGCCACTATTCCGGCCGGACGAGATAAAGTCATAAGCCGCACTCTTGAGTTTCGCCAGTATTCGCTATCGCCCAAGGCCAACGGAGAAAGCGATCTCAAGGGCAAAACCGAGGTTTTCGACAACGCGCGGCGCGTAGAGTTCCTCAAGGCCTATTGCGACTACGCCGCCGCCTGGTACAGTGACCCGCGGCTCGACTTAAAGGTGGCGTCCGAACAGGATGTGCGGGAGCTGATAGAAAGCATCAAGCCGCAACCGCTGCCGGAAACCCGGACAGTCCTGCGCCTGGAGCAATGGCAGGCTATCGGCGTGAAGGATGGCGCGCGGGAAAAGGAAGTGAAAGCGCTTAAGATGTGGCAAGACTATGCTGGAACACGCGTGGCCGACGGTGTGCTGACCGTAGGGCCGGGTCTGATCCGGCACCGTCTCGCAAAATCTATGGCGTGGCGTTTCGAGGCCAAGTGGCGCGCCAAGACCGACCGGCGGGGCAACCACGCTTTCGCGCTTTCTCGGAACGGCACGGACTGTGTGCGAGCGGGCTTCGGGGCTGACGGCAGGTTGTTCTGCGTTTCCGCCGGAGAGCGCCGGGAACTCACCGGGTATCAAAAGGGCAAGTGGGTGGATTTTCATGTCGAGGTCGACCTGCAGGAGCGGGAGTTTAACCTGTATGCTGACGGCGCGCGCCTCGTTTATGGCGCAATCCTCGCCGACAGCAAGGCCGCCGCCGCCGACACCTTTGAAATCAAATCGTCCGGCACTGTGCAGGTAGACTCGTTGTACGCCCTAAATTACGTGCCGCGGAAAGATGATGTGAGCGTTCCGTACGAGCCTGAGCTGGTGGTGGACGAAACTTTTGAAACTCGCCCGTTGGCCGCGGGGTGGACGCTGCCGGATTATGACGATCACCGCTGGCAACAGGTGACGCTGCCGTATGCCCATGGCGGCGTGCGATTCGCGGGTGAAGATCTTTGCCTGCGCAAGCGAGTCGAAGTCGGCAAGTTCGCGAAGGCGGTTCTGCGCATCGAGACTCTTGACCCGGGCGGAGAGGTTTATGTGAACGGACAAAGGGCGGCAGTTGTCAACGGGCGTTCTCCGGTGCGGCTGGACATCACGGAACATCTGCGTCCCGAGAGCGAAAACCTGATCGCGCTCAAGGTCAACCACCGCCTGCTGGCCAATCCGATGCACCATTGTTGCGCGGATGTGAACATCGGCTGGTTCGCCGGACGGGCCCGGCTTGAACTCGGCGGCGCGGTCTCCGTCGAGAGCGCGCTGGTCCACACTGATAGCCTGCAAGCGGGTCAGGCGGTTCAATCTCACGCGATCCTGCTTGAGAACCGCGCGCTTGAGCCGTTCACGGGCAGCGTCACGATTAACTACGCCCCGTGGACGCCGCGCGAGGGTCGCGTGGTAGCCAAGCAATCCTTCAGCGTCACCGCGCCTGCCGGAAGTTCTATCGAACACTCTTTCACG
>JAQWAM010000395.1 GCA_028707675.1 Kiritimatiellia bacterium
CTTAAATGAAACATAGCGAAACATGAAGCCATGTGTAACTGAATGAAAAACAAACTCAAAACCCGTTTCAGCGTTTCAATGACACCTGATCTGGCCGACGCCCTCGACACGCTGGTTTCCAGCAAAGGTTTTCCCAGCCGCTCGCAGGCCATCGCCGAGATCTTGCGCGCCCATCTGGCCGCTGCCGGCGCCGAGAACCCCGACACCCGCATCGCTGGCACAATCACACTGGTATATGACCACCACAAGCGCAACCTGACTGCCACCCTGACGGATATCCAGCATGACTACCATGAAATGATATGCTCGGTATTGCATGTGCATGTTGACCACCATGTCTGCATGGAAGTGCTGGCCGTGCGCGGCCGTTCCGGGCTCATACGCGAATTGTCCGACCGCCTGATCACAACCAAAGGCGTACAGCACGGGCGTCTGGCTGTAACGCGCATCGGATGAAAAGAGGCAATGCGATGCGAAAGATAATGATTGCGGCGATGCCATTGCTGGCGGCGGCTTGGACTTCTGCCACCGGCGGACAGCTTCCTGCCGAAGTTTGGCAGACACATAAAACCAATGACATCACGACTTGCGCGCAAATCTTCCTGAACCCGGACACGCCGACGAACCAGCGCGGGCAAGCTGTGGAGTTTCTTGCCAAGGCTGTCAGGGACGGTGCGCCTATAAACAGCGATGTGCTCGAACGCATTCCGGACCATATGGAAATTGACGCCGATGAGCAGTGCCTTTTCGGGCTGGCTTTGGCCGATGCCTACATACGCGAGGGTAAATTCGATATGGCCGTGAGCGTTTTCAATAAACTGTTGGGATTTGACTTCGACCCTCAAAACAAGGCTGCGGTAAGGCTGCGGTACGCCCGTGCCATGTGCGCTGCCGGGCGAATGGATGACGCTCGCTCACATATCGCCGCCATCCGCGATGATCATAACCTGCCGCCTCCAAAACGTTGTATGGCCGCTTTGTCGCTGGCGCGTATATGGTCACGCGACAGAGACCCTGACGCTGCCCTTAACGTCTTGCGCTCTGTCTCGGCGATCACCAACTCCCCCGCGCACCTGCTTGAAGAGGCGGAACAGCGCGCTGCGGAATGTATCAACATCGCCGCCGGCAAACCGGCTGTGGATCCCGAAAACAGCCGACAGCGCCTGCCGCCCCTGCCGGAACCCGCAGTGGTATTTTTCGTCGCATCCTCGGGCAGCGACAGAAATGACGGCACATTGGAAAAACCTTTCGCCACGCTGGAGCGGGCGCGCGACGCGATCCGCGCGCAAAGGATCCGCGGCGCGCTTCCCGCAGGCGGCGCGACCGTCTACCTGCGCGGCGGAGTTTATGAGATCAAGCAGACATTCACGCTCTCCGACATAGACTCCGGCACCCTTGGCGCGCCGGTCGTATACCGCGCCTGGAAAAACGAGAAACCGGTGCTTGACGGCGGGTTCCGCGTACGCAGATTCAGAAAGGTCAGAAATCGCGACGTGCTCAAACGCCTGAAGCCCGAAGCCAGAGGCAAGGTTTTCGCGGCAGACGTCGGATCGCAGGGTTACGACATGTCGGCGGCACCACAAGGTTACGGCGTAGGCATCAACAACCAAACCGTCAGGGAGCTTTATCAGGACGGCATGCCGCTGCAGCCGGCGCGCTGGCCGAACAGCGGCACGGTCATGACAGGAAACGTCGTTGACCCGACCAACTTGACTTTCGCCTGCGCAGAAGACCGCCTGTCAGGATGGGGGCAAGCCAAGGACATGCTTGCCAGCGGCCACTGGCGCCACCTGTGGGCGCACTGCACTGTCCCTGCCGCGGCAGACCCGACCGCAGGCACCTTGACGCTCACCGAAAAGCCGGGCAATTACGGCATTAAGGACGACAGGCCTTTTTACGTGCTTAACCTGCTGGAGGAACTGGACCGCCCGGGCGAGTGGTTTTTGGACCGCGACAGCGGCCTTTTGTACGTGTGGCCGATCAAACACCCCTGGTTCAGCGAAATCACGCTTTCACGTTTCGCTCGTCCTTTCATAGCGGCCGACGCAACGCGCGACCTGATCATCCGCGGCCTGACATTACAGCACGGCCAGCAGCACGGCATTGTTCTCCAACAGTGCTTCAACACGGTCGTCTCCGGCAATGTCATACGGCGCTTCGGCGGCACGGCCCTTAACGCGCCGCATTGCGCCAACCTGAGAATTTACGGCAATATCATGCACACACTCGGCCATACAGGCATGCGCGTCAGCGGCGGCAACCGCCGGAACCTGACACCCGGAAACATGGTTATCGAAAACAATGATGTCAGCCGGTTCGGGAGGCTCTCGCGCACATACACCCCGGCACTGCATCTGGACGGGTGCGGCGGACGCGTGGCGCATAACCACTTCCATATCGGACCTTCCAGCGCCATGCGCATCGAGGGCAACGATCACCTGATCGAATACAACCTTATCGAACACGTGGTGCAGGAATCGGATGATCAGGGCGCGGTCGACATGTGGGGCGACCCTTCTTACCGCGGGGTCGTTATACGCTTCAACCGCTGGCGCGACATCGGCGGCGGCAAGCACACCCCGTGCGGTCAGGCGGCCATACGCTTCGACGACGCCATCAGCGGCATGCTGGTCTATGGCAACCTTTTCGAGCGCTGCTCAAACGGAAATTTCGGGGCGGTGCAGATTCACGGCGGCCACCACAACACCGTCGACAACAACCTTTTCGTGGATTGCCGCTACGGCGTCAGTTTCACGCCCTGGGGGCAAAAACGCTGGCGTCAGTATCTCGCGAGTGACCGCGGCGCAGCTTTGACGCTCACCAACGTGAACGTCCGGGTTCAGCCTTATAAAAAACGCTATCCGGAATTGGCCGACCTTGGCGTTAAAGCCGACGCCAAC
>JAQWAM010000396.1 GCA_028707675.1 Kiritimatiellia bacterium
CATGACGGACATCTTTACCGTGCGTGCCGCCGAGGTCAGCAACCGCTTTGTCGGCGTCGATATGAAACTGACGCAAGAAGACTACCGGAAATATTACGAGGAGAACAAAGATTCGTTCGCCCAGCCAGACCGTGTGGCCGTGCGCTATGTGGCGGTGCCCGTCACAAACTACCTGGCATCTGTCTCCGTGCCGGAAGACGACCTGCTGGAATATTACGACAGCCACCCCGAAACCTACACGCGCACCGTCACCAACGATGTCACCGAGCCCATCCCGTTCGCCGAGGTGCGTGACAAAATCCTGGCCGAGTTGCGCCTCGAAGAGGCGCGCTACTGCGCCGGCACGGCAGTAACTTTTAAAGTCTATGGCAAGCTGGCAGATGCTCCCGACCGGGCGCTCGCGACCTTGGCCGCCCAGGAACGCGCAGAGGTCAAGCCCACCCCGCTCTTCAGCGCCGACGACACGCTTTTCTGGACGGACAACCCAAAAGAGTTCGCTGCCGCGGCCTTTGAACTGGACCCTGAACGCGAAGACATGCGTTTCGGCATAGTCAAAGGCGACGCTTACGTGTACGTGATGGAAAGCGCCAAAAGCTCGCCAGCCCACACCCCGGAATATGCGGAAGTGCTCAACGAACTGCGCCCGCAGGCGGAACAAAAGGCTCGCAGCGATGCTTTTAGCGCTGCCGTTAAAGCTTTGCGTGATGAAATCACAGCGCTGATGGCCGAGGGCAAGAGTTTCGCGGAAGCGGCTCAAGCCAAAGCCTTGAACGTCTCGACCTCACTGACTTACAGCGTCAGCGACATACAGGGCGCGAAATTCGATAACAGTTTCGCGATCGCCTACAACTCAATGACGCTGAAAACGGGAGAAGTTTCAGAGGCGATACCCGCCGCCTCCGACAAATCGCTGTTGGTGTATATCGAGGACCGCAAGCCGGGCGACGCCCTTTCGGCCGAGATGATGCGCGCGCAAGTGCGCGCCAATATTGCCCGCCGCCGCGATAAAGGGCTGTTTAAGGAGTGGCTCGCATGGAACCTCACGCAAAGAGATTTCAAACCCGCGCGCCCGCTGGACGCTGAGGACGACCCCGGCATTGATGACCGGAAGGACAAAGCCGACGCAGACCCCGAGATGTAAAAGGAGGACTATCCGGATGAAATCATTGTTGGCCGCAGCTCTGTTTCTGACCTGCCTATCCGCCGCGTCGGCCATGGAAAAATGTTGCGCGGAACGCCCCAACACTTTGTCAGAAGCCGAAGTCAAAGACGGGTGGCGACTGCTCTGGGACGGCCAGACCGGCGCGGGGTGGCGTAGCTCCCGCCGCGACTCTTTCCCCGAGAAGGGATGGCTCATCGAAAACGGCATCCTGACCGTGCTGCCCAAGAAAGAGGGCGGCGGCGCCGGCGATATCATCACCCGGGAGACCTTCTCGAATTTCATCCTTAAAGTGGATTTCCGGCTGACCGAGGCCGCTAATAGCGGCATTAAATACTTTTTCGACCCGCAGATCAACGGCGGCACCACCTTGGAATATCAGATTCTTTGCGACAAGCACAAGGATGCCGCCCAAGGACGCGACGGCAACCGGCGCGTGGCCGCATTTTACGACGTGATGCCGGCCAAGGATGCCAAGCCTAAGCCTGCGGGCGAGTGGAACAGCGCCATGATTGTTAGCCGCGGCCGCAAGGTCGAGCATTGGCTGAACGGCGAGAAGGTGCTGGAGTTCGAGCGCGGTTCCGAGGCGTTCCGCGACGCAGTGGCCAAGAGCAAGTTCGCGAAGCATCCGAATTGGGGCGAGCAAACCGCCGGTCATATATTGCTGCAGGATCACAGTGACCGCGTCTCCTTCCGCAATATCAAGATTAAACTGCTTGACGGAGACGGCAACTAGCTAATTACTGCCCGGGTTCTGGCAGGCCGTCGCTCCATTCGAGGGAGAGATCCACCGACGGCGCGGAATGGGTCAGGCAGCCCAGCGAGATCGCGTCCACGCCCGTGGCCGCCACTTCGCGCGCCCGCTCGATCATGATGCCGCCGGACGCCTCGGTGCGCGCTACGCCGCGGCACAACTCCACACACTCGCGCATCATCCCGCAGTTCATGTTGTCGAGCATGATCCAGTCGGGTCTGCCGCGCAAGGCGCTGACGCACTCTGCCACGCTCTCGACCTCAACCTCGACCTCCAGTGCCGGGAAGCTCTTGCGTGCCGCGGCCACGGCCAGGTCTAACCGGTCGGGGTCGCCGCCCTGCCACAGGCGGCGGTGGTTGTCTTTGATCAATACGCGGTCGAAAAGCCCGAAGCGGTGGTTGTGGCCGCCACCGCACAGCACGGCGTACTTCTCGAAAAGGCGCAGCCCCGGCGTGGTCTTGCGCGTGTCAAGGATCATAGTGCCGTACTCCTTAACCGCCTCCGCAAACCGGCTGGTCAGCGTGGCGATGCCGCACATGCGCTGCATGAAGTTCAGAGCCGTGCGTTCGGCGGTCAAGATCGAGGCTGCGGCGCCGCGCACAGTGAGGATCACGCCGCCTGCGGCAACATCCGCACTGTCCGGCGCGACGATCTCCACCTGCAGGCCAGAGTCAACGCGCTCGAAAACTTTTTTGCCGACATCGGCGCCTGCCACACGGCAGGCTTCCCGAGCCAATAGTGCGCCCTCGGCTCGCGCGGCGGGATCGACCAGCGCCAGAGTGGTGGCGTCGCCGGATCCGATGTCCTCGGCCAAGGCCGCCCGGATCGCCGCGACAGCCCGCGGGTCATTTGTCAGATCATACGCATCCATATGTCACTCCGCTTGTCTATAACTTGGCCATTTTGTCACACTAACGGTAGGGCGGTTTCGCCGAAACCGCCGCAGACGCCTCGGGGATGCGTCCCTACCTCACACACCCACAC
>JAQWAM010000397.1 GCA_028707675.1 Kiritimatiellia bacterium
CGGCAAAGTCGAAATCACCTCGCAAAACCACAATTTCATTGTGGACATGGATTCGCTGGACAGCGCATTGATCGAGGTCACGCACGTCAACCTCAACGACAACACGGTCGAAGGCATGCGCCACCGCCGAGAGCCGGTCTTTTCGGTGCAGTATCACCCCGAAGCCGCGCCCGGCCCCCACGATTCGCGTTACCTTTTCAACCAGTTCAAGAAGCTGATCCTCGGCGCGTAATTAAAGCGGGGTATCACAGGCTTGACACCGGCACATCGCTGGGCATGCGCCAGTCGCCGCGCGGCGACAACCCGACCGAGCCCACCTTCGGCCCGTCCGGCAGACTGGAGCGCTTGAACTGCTGCGTGTAGAAGCGCCGCAGGAACAGGGCGAGCCAGCGGGCAATCTCATCAGGCGCATAACGTCCGGCGAACGCGATGCCCGCCAGAAACCGGATCTTCGCCTCGGACGCCCCGCAGCGCACAAAGTGGTAGAGGAAAAAATCGTGCAGCTCATACGGGCCGATCACATCCTCGGTCTTTTGCGCGATCTCGCCGTTGGCGTCAGCCGGCAACAATTCTGGAGATACCGGCGTAGCCAGGATCTCGTGCAGGGCCGCCCGCGCCACCTCGTTGACACGGCGTTGCGCGACCCAGGCGATCACGTCGCGCACCAGCGTCTTGGGCACGCCGCCGTTGACACCGTACATGCTCATCTGATCGCCGTTGAAGGTACACCACCCCAGCGCGAGTTCCGACAGGTCGCCCGTCCCCACCACCAGCGCATGCAGCATATTGGCCCGGTCCATCAGCACTTGGGTCCGTTCACGGGCCTGCGCGTTTTCGAACGTGATATCGTGTGACTCGCCGTCGTGCCCCAGATCAGCCAAATGCTGGCGGCACGCCTGTGTGATATCTATCTGCTCCAGAGCCACGCCCAGCCCCTCGCACAGCCGCCGCGCGTTGTCGAGCGTAAGGGCCGTCGTGCCGAAACCGGGCATAGTAACCGCATGCACACCGCTCCGGTCGAGCCCTGCACGGTCGAACGCCTCGTATGCCGCAAGCAGCGCCAGCGCCGAATCAAGGCCGCCTGACACGCCCACGACCACGGCTTTGATGCCCGCATGCAGCAACCGCGTGGCAAGCCCCGAACTTTGAATCGCAAACACTTCGGCACACCGCTCATCGCGGGAGACCCGGTCAGATGGCACAAAGGGATGAGGGTCGACAACCCGGATCAGCTCCGTGACGCATGGGTGCTCGGCCCGCTCAACCACAGTCCCGTCACCGAAAGTCAGCCGGCGCAATGGTGCCGTGTGTGCGCTGCAATCCGCGAACACCGCATTCTGACGCCGCTCATGCAGCAGAAACGCCAGATCAACGTCGGCCAGAACACGAGTGCCTTTGCGGACAAAGCGCTCCCCCTCCGCCAGCACACGACCGTTTTCCGCAAGCAGGGTGTGCCCGCCAAAAACCAGATCGGTCGTGGATTCTCCCACGCCGGCACCGGCATACGCATACGCCGCCAGGCAGCGCGCCGACTGCGCGGCCACCAGCATACGCCGATAATCGGCCTTGCCGACCCGCTCATTGCTGGCCGATAGATTGCAGATGATGGTCGCTCCGCCGACCGCCAACGCCTGACTCGGCGGCTGCGGGCTCCACAGATCTTCACACACCTCGATCCCGACGCGACACGCGGGATCGGAAGCTGATTCGAATAGCAAGCCAGTGCCGAGCGGCAAATACGCGCCGCAGACACGGATCTGCTGAGCCGCGAGCCCAATCCCGGACGCGAACCAGCGCCGTTCATAAAACTCCTGCGTGTTGGGCAAACAGCTTTTCGGGACGACCCCGATCACCCGGCCTTGGCAACACGCCGCCGCGCCGTTGATGAGCAGCCCGTCCAGCCTGAGCGGCAGCCCGACCACAAACAACGTGACCCGCGCGCGCGTCGCGGCCAGAAACGAAGCCAGCCCTGCTTCCGCCGCATCCAGTAGGCTGGCATGGTAAAAGAGATCGCCGCACGTGTAGCCGGTTACGCACAGCTCCGGGAACACGCAGATGTCCGCGCCAGACTCAGCCGCATCCAAGGCGGAATCGACCAGCGCGGACACGTTGTCCGCCACAGCGGTCGGCGCCACTGGCGGGGACGCCGCGCAAATCCTGCAAAAACCAAACGCTTTAAGCATGTCGCCTCCAGCAGGCTGGCTAGGGTGCCCGCGCCCCCGACTCTGCCCCGCACAAAACACGCGGCCTACCCGATCCCGTCGTCCACCGCTCACCTTCTCCACGATTAACGGATGAACAACATCTCTTGATAGGTCGGCAGCGGCCAGAGTTCATCGCTGCAGATGTGCTCCAGCGCGTCCGCCTCTTTGCGCAGCGCGTTCATCATCGGGACGACTGTGTCCAGCAGATACCGGCATTGCCGGGCCGCAGACAGCTTCGCCGGAATCTGAATGACACTCTCCAGTTCGAGCATCGCTTTCTGCAGGTTGGCCAGCAACCCGTTGACCTCATCCAGCGTGGTCGTGCATCCGGATTTGCCGAGCGCAGTCAGATCGGCCGCCGTCTGCGAAAGCAGTTTCTGATACTTGACCCCGGCCGGAAAAATCATGGTGCGTGCCATCGTCAGGCAGAGGCGCGCCTCGATCAGCACGTCTTTGACATACTTCTCGCGATAGATTTCAAAGCGGCTTTCAGCCTCGCGTCGGCTGAGCACATTGTACCTTTCGAACACCTGAAAGGTGGCCTCGCACGCCATCGCATCCAGCGCCTCGGGAGTGGTCCGCGTGTTCGGCAGACCGCGTTGCGCCGCCTCTTCCTGCCACTCTTGCGAATAGTTGTCGCCGTTGAAGATCACGCGCCCGTGTTCTTTCACCACCTTCTGCAACAACTTCTG
>JAQWAM010000398.1 GCA_028707675.1 Kiritimatiellia bacterium
AAAGCTGACCGCTACAGTTTCTCGGACTGCGTACATAACGGCCTGCGCTTCTACGACTGGATTGACCTTTACCCCCCGCCGCCGAAGCTCAGCGCCAGTGGCAGCGCCAAGATCGAGTCACAGCCCGCGCAACAACGGTAAGCCCCGCCCGCCTCACACCGCAAAATATCGGGCTTGCGGATGGTGCGCGATGATCGCCGATGTGGTGTGCTCCGGAACCATCTGCATGTTGTCGGTCAAAGTCACACCGATGCGTTCGGGGCGCAGCATCTCGAAGACTGTTTTCTGCGCGTCCAGATCGGGACAGGCCGCATAGCCGAAACCGTAGCGCTCACCTTGATAACGCTTGACGGGATAAAAGCCAACTTTGTCCGCCTCAATCTCAATGCCCATCTCACGCCGCATCACCGCGTGCCAATACTCCGCCAGCGCCTCGGTCAGCTCCACGCCGAAACCGTGCGTCATCAGATAATCATGGTAGCGGTCGGCTTTGAATTGTTCGCGCGCGGCCGCACCAATGGCGTCGCCGACCGAAACGACAAACATGCCGGCGACATCGCCCCCCTCGGCCTCGCTCTTGAAATAATCGGCGATGCAGAGTCGCGACGCTCCCGCCTGGCGCGGGAAGCTGAAGCGTTGCTCGCTATCGCCATCCAGCACAATCAGATCATCACCACGACTGAAGCAGCGATAATAACCGTAGGCGACTTGCGGTCGGATCAGCTTATCTGTAACCACCTGCGACCACAGAGTATCGAAAATCGGCTGAACTTTCGCGTTGACCAGCGTCGTATATTCAGCCTCTGTCAAATTGCCGCGCCGGTATCCCCAGCGCCCGCGGAAAAGCGTCTGCCGGTTTACATACGGCAACAACAAAGCGGGTTCAAGATCATCGACATACCGCGCGCCTTCAAACGGCACGTCAGGCACCGGGGTTTCGCGACAGACCGCATCTTCACCGCTCGCCACCGGCGTTATTTTAATATCCGCAGCCGGAACAAGCTCATTCGCCTTCAAAGTCCCTGCCTCATGCTCGCGCACGGCTTTTAGGCCGTCAAAGGCGTCCCGGCAATAAACCACCGGCGCACCGTAAGCTGGCACACACTCTTCCGCCACAAACTTTGGCGTCAACGCCGCCCCGCCCAGCAACACCGGCTGCGTCAGGCCGGCCTCCCGGTATTGCCGCAGGCTATCGCGCATCACCAGCGCCGATTTGACCAGCAGCCCGCTCAAGCCGATCACATCCACTTTCAACTCGCGGGCTTTCTCGATAACGGTCTCGGCCGGGACTTTAATGCCGATATTGTAGACCTTGTAGCCGTTGTTGCTCAAAATGATGTCGACCAGATTCTTGCCGATGTCATGCACGTCGCCCTGCACCGTCGCCAGCAGCACCCGCGTTTGACGGGCATCTTCATCCCTGGACATCAAGGGCTCAAGCAATGCCACCGCCTTTTTCATGACCTCAGCCGACTGCAAAACGAACGGCAACAAGAGTTCACCGCGCCCGAACAGCTCGCCGACCTCGCGCATCGCCGGAACCAGAACCAGATTGATCACATCCAACGGCGGCAAACGCTCCAGCAGCATGGCGATGTTATCGGCAATACCTTCCTTGTCACCGCTCAGCACCTGCTTTGAAAGTGCTTTTTCAGCGCCCTCGAAACGTTCTTCCCCTGCTTCACTGCTTTTCGAAACTTTTGCATTTTCAAAATGCGCGATGAACTTTAACAGAGGATCAGTATTCTCCGCAGACCGACTGTCATAAAGCAGATCAAGGCAAGCCTTGCGGTCGGCCTCATCAATCCTGGCAAATGGAATAATCTTGCCCGCGTCGACAATCGCGGCATCCAGTCCCGCGGCCACCGCCTCATGTAAAAACACCGAGTTCAATATCTTGCGCGCGGCGGCAGGCAGACCGAAAGAGATATTGCTTACGCCCAGAACCGTAGACACTCCCGGCAATTCCGCCTTGATCGCTTTAATCGCCCGCAAAGTTTGTTGAGCCGCATCGCGCAGAGTCTCGTCACCCGAACCTACCGTGAAGGTCAGCGCGTCGAAGAGCAGGTCAGCAGGACGCAGACCGAACTCGCCGACCGCCATGTCGTAAATCCGTCGCGCCACGGCGATTTTCTCATCTGCGGTCATGGCCATGCCCTGCTCGCTGATCGTCAGAGCCACAGTTGCCGCGCCGTATTTTTTCAAAAGGGCGCAGACACGCCGCGCGGTCTTGCCGCCGTCCTCCAGATTGATGGAATTAACCACACAACGTCCGGGGTAGATTTTAAGGCAGGCCTCTATGACATCCGGCGAGGTGGAATCAATCATCAGGGGAATTTTAACGGAACGCGCGAAAAGCCCGACCAGCTCCGTCATGTCCGCGATCTCATCGCGGCCGGCATAGGCCGCGCAAAGATCCAACACCTGCGCGCCGTTAGCCTCCTGCGACAGCCCGATCCGCAAGCAGCTCTGGTAATCGTCCTCCAACAAACGCTCGCGGAAATTTTTTGAGCCGCTCGCATTGGTGCGTTCGCCGATGATCAGCGGCGGGATCGGCTGTCGCAGTTCCACGGCCTGGTACAAACTGGAAAGGGCAGGCTTCATGTCTCGACCCTCCGCGCGGCGGGCGTGACATCCCGCAACGCCCGAACCAGGGCACGGATATGATCAGGACTTGAGCCGCAGCAGCCCCCCACCACGCTGACCCCGTATCTTTCGACAAACAGTCGCATGTGCGAGGCGAACTGATCCGGTGCCATCGGGTATACTGTCTGTCCGCCGACCATCTCCGGCAACCCCTGGTTGGGCATGCAGGATATGCGTCCCGGCCACTGCTGCGAAAGGTAACGGATGTGCGACTCCATATCCTCCGGCCCGGTGGCGCAGTTCAGCCCC
>JAQWAM010000399.1 GCA_028707675.1 Kiritimatiellia bacterium
CGTCGGCGATGTGAATATGCCTGCGCAGATCCCACCCCGTTTTCGCGCACTCTAGGAGATCATGATGACGCTGTATCCATCAACATCAAACCACTTTCAGACCGTTGAGAGATTCGGATATAGCCATGATAAGGCCGCTCTCGGTTGGGCGTTGCGTGTCAGATGTCGCGCGAGGCGGCGCGGAAGGCACTCATGGCGCAGCCGAAGCGCTCTTTGAAAAGGCGCGCCAGATAGCTCTCGCGCTCGAAGCAGCACTGGCGCGTGATCTCGCCGATCGGCAGGTTGGTCTCTGCCAGCAGTGTGCAGACCCGCTCCAGACGCACGCGGCGTATCTCGTCAAGAATCGTGCGCCCGGTGACCGACTTGAAATGGCGCTCGGCGAAACGGCGTGAAGCGCCGATCTGCGCCACAACATCAGTGACGCTGATAGGCTGGTGGCCTGCGTTGCGCCAGATGAACTCCAGCGCGCGCGCGACCTGGGGGTCTGGTATAACAGTGGCGTCGGAGGAGCGGCGGGTCACCACGCGGGTGGGCGTGGTGGGGATGACGCGCCGTGAAGGTCGTTTGCCGCTCATCAGCTTGTCGAGGTGCTCAGCCAGCAGGTAGGCGGCCTGCTGGCTGTTGGTCTGGATGCTGGACATGGTGGGGAAGGTGGCGTCGCAGATCAGGTCGTCGTTGTCGACCCCCAGCACCGCCACCTCGTCCGGTACGGTCAGGTTGGCACCCATGCAGGCGTCCAGCACCTGGCGCCCGCGCCCGTCCATTGCCGCGAACACGGCGACCGGTTTCGGAAGCGTTTTCAGCCAGGCTTGCAGGCGCGGCTGCTCCACGGCCCAGTCGCGTTGCTCGGCTTTAGTGAGTTCGCCGTAGGCGTGGTAGGATTTGCCGGCCTTGAGAATGGTGTCACGGAACCTCTGGCCCCGTTCCCGGGACCAGTATAGACCGTGCGGCTCGCCCACAAAGGCGAAGTTGTTGTAATGGCGGTTGATGAAGTATTCGGCGGCCATCCGCCCGCAGGCGACGGAGTCAAAACGGGTGCAGGATAATTTAGCGAAGGGGTGGTCCGCCTCCCGCATGGGAGGTGTCGGCTCGCAGACCACAACCGGCACACCGACTCGCGCGATAAGACGGGCGGCCTGCATGTCGCACTGCGCGGCGATGATGCCGGTGCAGCCCCAGCGCTTCAGGTCCAGCAGACGCTGCTCGCCGGGGCGGCCCTCCATGCGGTAAAGCCGCCAGGGGCCGTGCAGTTTCACATACTGCAGTATGCCGCGCAGGGAGTCCCGCTGGCCCTTGAGGGTCAGCGGCAGCAGGATCGCGACTTGCGGGATGCGTGATTTCATAGGCGGGCAACCGGATGAATCCATTCAGATGAAGCGCAGTTTGCAGGATAGTTATCGGCCTCGGTCTTTATCAGCGTCATCCAGACATGCTCCCGCTTAAAGTCAAATGCTCGTCAAAAGGGGCGACGGCCAGCCGGAAGACCTCCGCGAGTTCGGGGCGAATGTCGCCGTGGCTCATAACATCAAGAGCCTCGTTAACAAACGCTCTTACTTCCCCAGTCGTGTCATCGCGATAAGCCAGATAAACGTGGTGCCAGTCTTCCAGGTCGCCGCGTTCAAATGCGGCAAGCACACCCTCAAAGCCCCAGCGGGAGACAGGCTCGTCTGGTGTGACGTTAAGATTTCGGAATGTCATGGTTTCCTCCCGTGGCGATGATTGCGGCTGCCAGATGCTTGCAGATGTTCATCACTGAGCCCCAGTCATGATATCTTGCATCAAGCCCCTTATACGAGGATAGCGCGCGTGTGGTTGACGAGTCCTTAGGATCGGGCGCACCCAACATGCGGATCAGATCTGCGGCCACGCTGCCGGATGAAGACAGCGCTTTCTCGTAATACTGATCGATAAGGCTCAACACGCGGGCACCCCACGCCATGCCAAAACGGTCTGCCAGCGCCGCAACATCAAGAAAGTCGCGGGTTTGGTTTCGGTTAGTTATCAGGAACGCTTTGACGCGCAAGATCTCGTCCAGCGTAGGCACGACAAGCGTCTTGCCTTCAGGCAAAGCAAGCCTCTCTGTTTCAAGAGGGCGGCAGCGCCGCAATTGGCGTAACCCCGTCTCGATGTTTTCAAACGATCCCAAAATGACCTTTCCCTGCCGGACGTGGGCAGTATGCCATTTTTCCTGCTCTGCGAGAAATTCGAATATGGACGCGAAGCGCTCGGCCAAATCTGTCAGGACGTGATCGTGGTCAAATGATTGCCGGTGCCCGGTATATGCCGACACCGCGCTCCCGCCGACCATCACGGCATCCGGCACAAGTTGCTGGAAATCAGCGGCGGAATCAAGAACGCGGCGCATCATCTCGCTCTTTATGACAGCTTGCTTCATCGGCGGGTATTGTAAAACAACTTTAATGATACCGCAAGATCGCTCGCCCTCCAGTGCCAAAGGTGCGCATCCCCGTTTCACTGGCCTACAGGGGCGGCGTGCGGCTGTAGGTCGGGGTCACGGGCCGCAACTGCAGTGTTGTCCTAACGAGCCGCGGCAGCGGCTCGTGCAGTTCGCGCGTCAGATCGGTTGTCGCATAAGTGCAAAACTTTTTGCGCAAATGTGGGTATTCATTTAGTCACAGAGCGGTTATATTTATGACATCTTTGATGAAGGGTTCACCAACCGCGCGTTTGTCGCGCTAGCAAGGAGGGGTGATGAAGACGGTAAAAAACGGACTTATTAAGGCAGCGGCATGCGGGCTGCTCGTGTCGGGAGCTGCGCTGGCCGCGCCGCCGCAGGTCAGCAGCGTGACCATGACGCAGGCGGCGGGTTCGCGCTTTGTGAACATCAGTTACACTTTGGACGCTGACGCGATCATAACT
>JAQWAM010000400.1 GCA_028707675.1 Kiritimatiellia bacterium
CACTGTTTGTGCTCATAGGTCGTATTCCTTTCCGCTTGATTGTTTGAAGCACAACCAAGAATAAGAAACGACCTATGGGCTTGTCACTTTTTTAAAGAAAACCGTTGAGAGATTCGGATTGAGCCCTTATCATTTCAGCAGATTTTCGAACACAACCGGTCCGCCCCATTTTCCGGTGGTCACCAAATCGATGTCGCCGTCGCCGTCGATGTCAACGGGCACAATGTTCAAACCGGCCGCGAAGCCTTCGTCATACGAAACGATATGCATGGCGAAAACAGGCTCCGCGCCGGGCGTGAAGCGATAGAAGAAGACGCATCTTTTGCCGAAAGCGTCCGGGTCATTGCCGTTGTGGGCCATGAAGCGCTTGCCGACAATGATCTCCTTATTGCCGTCGCCGGTGATGTCGGCGAAGGCCAGATAATGGGGCTGAGACCAGGTGTCGTCGATCAGATGCTGCTTCCAGCTTATCTTGCCCTCACCGGCACGCCGCTGCTCATACCACCAGATGCCGTGCTTGTGGGCCACGCTTGTGATGATGTCGTTCAGACCGTCGGCATTCACATCGCAGACGATTATGTTGGATGTGTGGTCGGCTCCGCCGTTTGGCGCGCCGAGCGCTATCGGGTGGGCCCGCCAAGCGCCCTTGCGGATATCCCGCGGCGCCTCGAACCAGGCGTCAGGACGGATGATGTCCGGCCGGCCGTCGCCGTTGATGTCACCCACGCCAGCCCCGAAGGGGCGTTTCTGATCACAGACGTCATGCCGCGTGAACTTCGCCCGCCCTTCGGCGTTGACGGTTCTCTCATACCAGACGGTCACATGGGTCTGCGGCAAAAACTCCTCGGCCTTGCCGTCGCCGTCGATGTCTTCCAGCGTGCCGGTCTCATGATTGCCGAGCGGATCGATCACGTGCCGTCGCCAATCGCCCTTGCCGCCGCCGGGATTCTCGTACCAGGCCGAGGTCTTGTCGAACCAGCCTGCCGCGATAATATCCGGCCTGCCATCGCGGTTGACGTCCAGCACCAGGTTGCAGAAGTCATCCGCGTAACCCTTGCCGTCTTCCTTGACCTTGTTGTCGATCTCGCGAATCTTTACCGGCTTCCAGTCAGGCGCGAGATACAGGAAGGGGCCGGCAATGATATCCAGCTTGCCGTCGCCATTGAAGTCAGCCACAGCGCAGGCTTCGGATCGATAATCGCCGACGCGGCGCGCCTTGAAGGCGACCGGCGACAGCAATGTGCCGGGAGCCGCGTCAGGCACATCGACACTGATCGAGCGGGAGATTTTACGGAGCGCTTTGATCGCGTCGTTTTTGAAGGTGGGCTTGCCCAGATACGGCTTGAGCGCCGCTACAGATTCGGGCGTGGGCACGCTTGACAAGGCCCCGATCAGCATAAAGCGCTCCTCGTCACGCTTGGCAAGTTCCGCCGCCTTGCGACACATGGCGGCGCGCGCCTCCAGCTCGGGCTCCTGCGCAATCAAGCGCAAACATCCGCGCAACGCCACGACGCGCAGGCTGTGACTGCGGTGTGACTCCGCCTGCCGCAGCAGCTCGGGAACGGCGTTGACAGCATGCCAGCCGGCCAGTACGCGCAGGGCGTCATCAGCCACCCCGCTGTCGGCATCGCCGAGCGTTTCTATAACAAGCGCGAGTCCATCAGGCGTACCGGCGATGCCGAGCGCGGTCAACAGAGCGCGACGGCCGGCGGCAGTGGCGGTTGCCAGCAGCGGCCGCGCCGCCGCCGTGGCCGCGTCAGGATATTTGCGCGCGAGCACGGCCAGCGCCTTTTCCGCCGCGCGCCGCTCTTGCGGGTCTGCGGCCTTGCATGCGGCGGCGAAGATTTGCGGCAGTTGTTTTTTATCCGCGATCTCGGTGAGCGCGGTCAGGGCGGCGGCGCGCACAGCCGGTTCGGCGGCGTCCAGATACGGCAGCGCAGCAGGCGCGGCTTTGGCGGGTTTGCGGAAAGCGGTCACGCCGAGCAGACGCACGTGCGCATCGGCTTCGCCCTTGCGTTTGGACAAGGCCCGAACCACGCGGGCGTCGGTTTTGGGATCCTTCAGTTTGATCAGGCTCATGCGCGCGGCGTCAGCCAAAACTTCTTTCTGATGACTCAGCAGGTCTATCAGGGTGTCGGAATCAGACGCGTCGCCAAGATCGCCCAAGCCTCCTGCCGCCGCGATCATGGCCGGAAAATCATCGCTGTTCTTGAGCGCCGCCCGCAGAAACGGCGCGCCTGAGCGGGCGCCGGCGGCAATGAAGGCTTCGATCAAGGCCGCCCGTCCGGCGGCGGGTAACGAGCGCATGAATTTCACGTTGATGCGCCGCAAGCTCTTTGCGGGCAGATTCGCGGTGAAACTTGCGACGGTTCCGCGCCACACGGCGGAATCGCGGGAAAGACCGTCGGCGATAAGTTTGTCCATGTCGCGCTGCGACAACCCCAGCAGCCCGCAGAAGGCGGCCAGCCGCACATGCTCCGGGCAACTATCATCCATGGCTGCCGCATATTGCTCGCGGGCGGCCTTGACGTCAATCTTGACCAAACGATCGGCAAGCGTCAGGCGGGCGGAAGCGGGCATATCGCCGCCGGGCAAGCTCCGCGCCAGTTCCGACGGGTCAGACACCGAAACCAGATAGTCCCAGGCTGCGGCTTTGACCAAATCCGGGCCATCGACGCACAGGCCGCGTGCGGCAGACAAAGTCCGCGGGCTGTCGCGACGTTTCAGCGCGTTGAGCAGACCTGCCTTACAACGCCCGTCAACACTGCCGATCGCCGCGGCGAGCGCGGCATCTGCCTCGGGGTGGCACAGCGCCTCCAATAGGAAAACGGCATTGTCGAAGGTCCCGGGATTTTTCAACTGCGCGGCCAGTCCGGAG
>JAQWAM010000401.1 GCA_028707675.1 Kiritimatiellia bacterium
CGTTGGGGTTTTGCGAATATATGGAGAATTGCGCGGTAGTGGCTGTCGAGTGGCCGGAAAGGGCGGGGGATCTCATTCCGCAAGACGCTTTGCATGTCAGGATAACTTTGGGACAGGGGGAAGGAACCCGGGAAATAATTGTTGAACGCGGAAAAAATCATGAATTTGCTTAAAGCTTATCTCAAGGTATCACTGGTCAAGCGCGTTGTGGCCGGTCTTGTTCTGGGCGCTTTGTGCGGCGGCGGCATGTGGTGGCTGTCGGTCAGTTGCGGCATGCAGGAAGGCGTGCGCGCCGTCATGCGCTATTGCTCGCCGTTCGGCACGGTTTTCGTGGGCATGCTGAAGATGATCGTCGTGCCGACTATTTTTTTCTCGTTGGTGTGCGGAGCATCCTCGCTGCCTCTTAAAAAGCTCGGCAAGGTCGGCGGCAAGATCATATTGTGGTATTTCGCGTCAATGACGGTCTCTTCCGTCTTGGGCATCGCTATGGCTTGCGCCGTAAATCCCGGCGCAGGCGATTCGCTGGCGGGCTGGCAGGAGCTCGCGCGGCAGTTCGGGGCAGATACCACAGTTGACTCCGTCTCAGCGGCGCCCAAGGCGTTGGCGGACGTGCTGGAGAAGCTGCTTTCGGATATTTTCCAGAACCCTTTTGCCGCGCTTGCCGATGGAAACTTTCTTGGAGTCATAGCTTTCGCCATCCTTTTCGGCGTCAGCCTGCGGTTGGTTCTTGACGCTGCCGAGGGCACTGTTAAGCAGGCCCGCATACAGGTTGTGATCGACCTGTGCGAAGCCTGCATGGCCGCAGTCAACAAGATCATTGATTTCGTGATGAACTACTCGCCGATAGGCGTGTTTTTCCTTTCGATGGGGATATTCTCGGTATACGGCCCGGCTATCATCGGGCCTTATGTCTCGGTGGTTCTTGGCATTTCCGCGGGCATCATAATTTTGCTTTTCGTGGCTTACCCGGTCATGATAGTGATAGTTGCCAGACAGAATCCGTACAGGGTGATAATGGCGGTGCGCGAGGCGATGATGCTGGCGTTCGTCACCCGTTCCAGCGCGGCCACCCTGCCGGTCTCGATCCGGGTTTCCGAAGAGAATCTGGGCATCAACCCTGAACTGGCGAGTTTCTCGCTGCCTCTGGGCGCGACGGTCAACATGGACGGTGTCTGCGTTCATCTGCCTATGTTCGCGGTTTTGGCCGCGAACATGTTCGGCATACGTCTGGGCATAGGCGATCTGGCTCTGATGATGGTGACGACTGTACTGGCGGCGGTGGGCGCCGGAGGCGTGCCGGGCAGCAGCCTGATGCTGTTATTTATCATTCTGGGGGCGCTAGGTTTGAATCCAGCTCAAACGGCGGTGATCGTCGCCTTGGCGCTGGGCATCAATCCCATACTGGACATGTTCGAAACCATGTGCAATGTCACTGGCGACATTCTATGCACGTACGGTGTGGCCAAGCTTGAGAATCTGGCCGAAGGCGAGGTGCGCATGTGACCAAAATAAGGTTACCGTTCCATAGAAGCTTTCAGGAAGCCGAGATCCCGGAGAGTATGTTACGGGCGGTTCTGTCCCCGCATTGTCACTACAGCGATGTTCAGGGAAACGGCTTCGCGGAGCAGCGACAGACGGTTGCGTCAGCTTTGGACAATCCGCTGTCCGCGCCGCGGCTGGAAGACTTGGCGGTCGGAAAGCGCAGCGCGGCTGTGATCACCAGCGACCACACGCGTCCGGTACCCAGCCGCATCACCCTGCCGCTGCTGCTGGAACGGCTGCGCCGCAAAAATCCCGGGGTGAGCATAACGATTGTTGTGGCGACCGGTTCGCACAGATCCATGTCTGCGAACGAGATGCGCGATAAGTTTGGCGCTGCGGTTGTCCGCCGGGAGAAGTTCTTCATGCACGACTGCACGGACAACGCCAATCTGCGTCATCTGGGGCAGTTGCCGTCCGGCGGCGAGCTGTGGTTGAATCGGCACGCGCTTGAAGCCGATCTGCTGGTGGCGGAGGGGTTCATCGAGCCGCATTTTTTCGCGGGTTTCTCGGGCGGGCGCAAAAGCGTCCTGCCGGGCATCGCCGGTCACGCAAGTGTGCTGGCGAACCACTGCGCGGCGTTCATCGACAGCCCCCGGGCGCGAGCGGGCTGCCTGGATGGAAACCCGATTCATGAGGATATGCTGTTCGCCGCGCGTAAGGCAGGCTTGGCGTTCATTCTGAACGTGACATTGAACTCCGACAAAACTATACGCGCGGCGTTTGCCGGAGATCCGGAGGCGGCCCATGCGGCAGGGTGCCGTCAGTTGGCTCGCGAGGTGGCGGTCAAGCGCGTCGAGGCGGACATTGTGATCACCGGCAACGGCGGTTATCCGCTGGATCAGAATATCTATCAGTCCGTCAAGGGCATGACCGCCGCGGAGGCCTGCTGCCGCGCGGGCGGTGTGATTATCATGGCCGCAGGCTGCTGCGACGGCACGGGCGGAGATTGCTTTTATCGCGCTTTGGCCGAGGCGGAAAGTCCCGGACGGCTGCTCGCGCGGATACGCGGTGTGCCGCAGAACGAGACGCCGCAGGATCAGTGGGAGTACCAGATTCTGGCGCGTGTGCTTTCGAAGTGCCGCGTTATTCTGGTAACGGATTTGTTTGACGCCAAGGTTGTCGAGAGCATGCACATGCTACATGCGGCTTCTTTGCGAAAAGCGTTGGATATGGCGATGGCCATGTGCGGGCCTGACGCCAGTTGCGTTGTGATACCGGACGGCGTTTCAGTGATTGTGGACCAAGAGTGAAATGAAGATTATCGTATGCATTAAACAGGTTCCCGGAACCGCGCAGGTCGACATTGACGAGGAGACCGGCGTTCTTAAAAGAGAC
>JAQWAM010000402.1 GCA_028707675.1 Kiritimatiellia bacterium
GCAAACAGAGCGGCGGCAACGTCGGCGCGCTGATCGGGCGGCGCGCCTTCATCGGACTGGGGCTGGGCGCGGGCTACCGTCTGGCGCTGAACCCGGCCCGCGCGGACAAAAAGTCGGTGTTGGTACGCCCGCCCTCGCGGGTTGACTCGGCACGTTTCACGCGCCTGTGCGTGCGGTGCGGGGCCTGCTTCCGCGCCTGCCCCGCCGGCATCATCCGCTTCGGCGGCGCGGAGGGGGGGTGGCAGGGCATACTCGCTCCCGTGCTGCGCTTTGACAACGGCTTCTGCGAGCCCTCCTGCACGGCCTGCGGCCAGGCCTGCCCCAGCGGCGCCATACCGCGTTTCACGGCGCGCGACAAATACCGCCGCCCGCTGGGACTGGCCGTGGTGAACCATGATCTTTGCCTTTTGACCGACAGCCGCGAATGCGGGACATGCGTCGCGTCGTGTCCCTACGGCGCGCTGGATCTGGATTGGGATCCGGTAGAGATGCTCAGCCGGGTGACGGTAGACCGGAATGCTTGCACCGGCTGCGGCTGCTGCGAGTATGTCTGTCCGGCCGAGCCCAAGGCCATCTTGGTGGAAGGGATTGTCGCGGCCGCGCCGCAGCCGCGGTCACGAGAAAAAAAAGAGGAAATAGTTGGAAAAGAAACGTGTATGTGTGTAAGTATATGTATGGGTTCAAGCAGTAAAGAAAACAGAACGAAGTAAAAAACAGGAGCAAGTCATGGATGATCAGAATGTGCCTTTCCCGCCGCCGCTGAACAACCGCGGCCGCGGAGGACGCCGCGCGGCCGGAACGCCGCGCGCGCCGCGTCTGCGCTTAAGCGCGCTCTCGGCAATGCCTTTCATCTTTTTGCTGGTCATGCTGCTGGGTCCGGTCTGGGTCTGGTTCTGGTGGCGCGTCGAACCGGGCAACGGCGAGATCGCGGTGCTGATCAAGAAGACCGGCAAGAACCTGCCGGTCGACCGCATCATCGCCGATTCTCCGGAGTACAAGGGCATTCAGCTCGACGTGCTGCCGGAGGGGCGTTTTTTCCGCAATCCCTACACTTGGGATCGGCAGATCATCAAGGCCACCGACGTGCCGGCCGGCAAATTCGGCGTGCTGGTGCGCAAGTTCGGCAAGAATTTGCCGGGCGGCAAGATCATCGCGCCGGACGAACACCACAAAGGCATCGTGCAAGATGTTCTGGGCACAGGCAAGCACCGCATCAACCCTTACGCCTACGACGTGCATCTCTTTGACGACATCAAGATCGCGCCCGGGCACGTGGGTGTGGTGACGCTGTTGGAGGGGGACGACATCCTCAGCGGCGCGAGCGGGCTGACCGGTTCCGCAAAAGGCTTTCTGGCCGCGCCGGGCGCCAAGGGTGTGCAGGTCGAAATATTGAAAGAGGGCACACACCGCCTGAACCCTTTCATCTACGCGGTCTCGATCGTCAACATCCAGAGCCAGCGCTTCGAGTTCAGCGGCGATGACGCCATCATGTTTCTGACACTGGACGGCTTCACGATGACGGTGGAGGGGACGCTGGAGTTCAATCTCAACGTCGGCAAGGTCGCCCTGCTGACTCACGAGGTCGGCGACATGGATGATATCCGGCAGAAGTTGATCCTGCCCAGCGCGCGCGGTTTCTTCCGCATCGAGGGCAGCAAGAAAAACGCCACGGATTTCATCGTCGGCGAATCGCGCCAGGCCTTTCAAGACAGTCTTGAAACGTTCCTGAAAAAAACCTGCGAGCCTTGGGGCATCTCTTTGAACTCGGTGCTGATCCGCGACATTCTGGTGCCGCAGGAGATTGCGGGCATCATCCGCGACCGCGAGCTGGCGGTGCAGGAGGCGCGCAAGTTCGAGCAGCAGATCGTGCAGGCCAAATCGCAGGCAGAGCTGGAGAAGCAGAAGGCGTTGGCCGATCAGAACCGGCTCAAGGTCGCGGCCGAGACCGAGCGTATCCGCATGAAGATCACCGCCGAGCAGGGCAAGGTGGAAAAGACCATCGCGGCCAAGACCGAGCTGGATGTGGCCAAGGTGGCGCTCGATTCCGCGCGGGCCGATGCCGAGGCGCTGCTGAAACTGGCCGAGGCCGAGCGCAGGGTGGTGGAGGCCGGCAACAAAGCCGCCGCGGATGTGCTGAAACAGCAGGTGGCGGTTTACCGTGACGAGGCCGACTACGTTCGCGCCAAACTTTATGAGAAAGTCGCGCCGAACATCCAGAGCGTTCTGGCCTCAGACGCGGGAGGCGGGTTTCTCGGCTTGCCTGTGGGTTATAAGGACAAGCATCCCGCGCCGCCGCCGGTGGCGGCGCCGGCCAAGAAAGGAGGGTCTGAACAATGAAAAACCTCTCTGTCATAGCCGCCCCGGTTATTTTCGCGCTTTTGCTGGGATTCTTTTTTATGTGGGAATTCTGCCGCGTTCAGGTTCCGGCCGGACACATGGCCATAGTGACCGCCAAGACCGGGCGGCCTCTGCCGGCCGGCGAAATCCTGGCCGCGCCGGGGGAGAAGGGCGTGCGTCGCGATCCGCTGCCGGAAGGGCGCCATTTCCTGAACCCCGTCAACCACGAATGGCGTATCGTGCCGGCCGTTAATATCCCGGTGGGCAAGATTGGTGTGGTGACATCGAAAGTCGGCAAAGAGCTGCCACCCGGCGAAATCCTCTCCGCCGACTCCAGCGGCAAGGGCATCTGGAAAGACGTGCTCGGCCCCGGCGCCTACCGCTTAAACCCGGAGGTATCCCCTACGGCGCGGTCGGCGAGTACACCTACTTCGTGGACCGCCTCGGCGAGGGATTGAAGCAGCTGATGGCCGGAAGCAGGAAGTTCAGCCTGAAGAACATCCAGCGCAGCGACATCGCGTCC
>JAQWAM010000403.1 GCA_028707675.1 Kiritimatiellia bacterium
TTGATATCGGATTGATGCAACGTCTCTGCCGAGTGCCGATTGACACGGAGATCCGGCAAACTGATTTGCTGGCCATCTATCGGGGAAAGCTGGCGGAACAATTCGTCGCGCAAGAGATGCTCGCAACAGGTTCTGGCGAGATCTTTTATTGGAGCCGTGAGAGCAGAGCCAGCAATGCGGAGGTTGATTACCTGCTGGTCCGAAACGGGAGAATCTATCCGGTTGAAGTCAAATCGGGGGCTGCCGGGGCGTTACGCAGTTTACACCTAATGTTGCACACATATCCCGAATCCCCTGCGGGACTTGTCCTCTCCTCCCGTTGTTATTCGCAACTGCCCGAACAAAAGCTGATTTTTCTGCCGCTTTATTGCGCGGCAAGCCTAAATAGCGAAGATATTCCCGGCCTGTGACTGGCTGTCAGGGTTCAGGTGGCGCGGGCCGCAGGGTGCGATTTCATTTCATTGCATCGCACCCCGGGCCGCAGTTAGACCAACTCCGCCCTTTTCGCGGAATGGCGGGCGTGGTATTATAAAAAATTTTACGGGGAGGTGCGTGAACAGCGCACGGGATTAGGCAGGTGGCAATGCGCATAGAAGAGTGTGATTTTTTTGTGGTGGGCAGCGGCATCGCCGGACTGATGAGCGCCCTGTACCTTGCGCCGCACGGTCGGGTCATGCTGGTGACCAAGAAAAAACTGGACGACTGCAACACCAACCGCGCGCAGGGCGGCATAGCCTGCGTGATGGAGGAGGGCGACAGTTTCGAGCAGCATGTGGCGGACACCCTTACCGCAGGCGCGGGGCTGTGCGACGAGCGGATCGTGCGCCATATCGTGGCGGGCGGCCCCGCGCGCATCGCCGATCTCGAACGTCTGGGCGTGCGCTTCAACTCCCGCGATGACGGCCTGCCGGGCTATGACCTCGGGCGCGAGGGCGGCCATTCGCAGCGCCGCATCCTGCACGCGGGCGATATCACCGGGCAGCGCGTGGAGTCGGTGCTGGTGGATCAGGTCCGCAAGAACCCCAACATCCGCGCGCTCGAGTACACGATGGTCATCGATCTCGTCACCACGCGCTGGCTCGGCCTTGCCGGGGAGAACCGCTGCGCGGGCGCTTATGTGCTGGACCAGAACGCTGGGGAAATTTACGCGGTGCGCTCGCCGCACACGGTGCTGGCCACCGGCGGCTGCGGCAAGGTCTATCTGTACACCTGCAATCCGGACATCGCCACCGGCGACGGCGTGTCGCTGGCTTGGCGCGCCGGCGCGGATATCGCCAACATGGAGTTCATCCAGTTCCACCCCACCTGCCTCTATCACCCGCAGGCCAAGCGGTTCCTGATCAGCGAGGCCGTGCGCGGCGAAGGCGCGGAGCTGGTCGACGCCGAAGGACGACCTTTCATGAAGGACTACGACGCGCGCGGCGCGCTGGCGCCCCGCGACGTGGTGGCCCGCGCCATCGACTCGGAGATGAAGCGCACCGGCGCGCCCTACTGCTGCCTCGACATCCGCCACAAATCCCGCGAGTATCTGCAAGAGCGTTTCCCGAACATTTACGAGGCGTGCCTCTCGTTCGGCATCGACATGGCGGCCGACCTGATCCCGATCGTGCCTTCGGCGCATTACTGCTGCGGCGGCATCAAGGCCGGCGTGGAAGGAATGACCTCGCTGCCGGGGCTTTACGCCGTGGGCGAAACCGCCTGCACTGGGCTGCACGGAGCCAACCGCCTGGCCAGCAACTCCCTGCTCGAGGCGCTGGTGTGCGCGCACGAGGCGGCGGGGCGCATGGTCAGCGACCCGCAGGAATTGCCCGACCCGCTGCGCATACCGGACTGGCAGTACGGCACGGCGGTGGCCAGCGACGAGGCCGTGATGGTGGCGCACAACTGGATGGAGATCCGCACCTGCATGTGGGACTATGTCGGAATCGTGCGCACCGACAAGCGTCTGGAACGCGCGTTGCGCCGCATCCGCAACCTGCGCCGCGAGATCCGCGAGGATTACTTCGATTACCTGGTGACCCCCGACACGCTGGAGCTGCGCAATCTGGCATTGGCGGCGGAGCTGATAGTGCGCAGCGCGGCGCGCCGCAAGGAGAGCCGCGGCCTGCACTACACGCTCGACCACACCGAGACCCGCCGCACGGCGCGCGACACGGTGCTGCCGGGGCGTGGCCGCTGACAATGCGCGGAACGCGGATGACAACACTGCGTGTGAGAAAACCACGAATTCACACTAATGAACACGAATAAAAACAAAGGTTACGTATTTTCGGCGAGTTTTTTACGGTTGACCGTGTATTGAAATCTGTGTTTATCCGTGTACATCAGTGGTTCATTGATTGGACTTTAACCGAGCCCGCATCCGCTTATGTTGACCAGTGAATTTGACTACGAATTGCCGGCTGAACTGATCGCGCAGGAGCCCCTGCCTGAGCGCGGCGACTCGCGCATGCTGGTCCTGCGCCGCAACGACGGTTGCCTGGAGCACCGCGGCATCGCCGACCTGCCGGAATATCTCAACGACGGCGACCTGCTGGTGCTGAACGACACGCGCGTTTTCCCGGCGCGGCTGCTCGGGCAGTGGGCCGACACCGGCGGTGCGCTGGAACTGCTTCTGGTACGTCCGGTGGCGCGGTCCGGCGCCGAATGCTGGTCGTGCGTCTGCGGTTCCGGCCGGCCGGTCCGGGCCGGGCAGCGCGCCGTGTTCGCTGACGGCAGCCTTGAGGCGGAGGTGACGGAACGCGGCGAGGAAGGCGGCTTTGCCGCCGATTCACCGTGGATAGATAATGGCAATGAGATATTCTCCCCTGCTGTAAGATTGTCAAGTAATTCAAACTCTTGAAACAGATA
>JAQWAM010000404.1 GCA_028707675.1 Kiritimatiellia bacterium
TTTCAGGGCGTTGAAGCACGGATGGTGGCGCTGCGGCATATCGGGCGACGCATCCTTATCGCATTCATTTAACGTAACGTACATTTTTTGGTGTCATCAACCTGACCGTCACTTTTTTTTACCTGCCATGTACGCATCATACCCGCGCTGCCGCAAGAGGCAGCTCGGGCACTCGCCGCAGCCGGCGCCGACGATGCCGTTGTAGCAGGTCAAGGTGTTCGCGGCCACGTACTCCAGCACACCCAGCCGGTCGGCCAGCGCCCAGGTCTCAGCCTTGGTCAGACGCATCAGCGGCGTCACCACGCGGAACTCGTAATCCATGGCCAGGTTGAGCGTGGCGTTGCAAGACTTGACGAACGCTTCGCGGCAGTCCGGGTACCCGCTGAAATCGGTCTCGCACACGCCGATGATGATGTCATGAATGCCCTGACGCTTGGCGTATACCGCCGCGATCAGCAGAAACAGCATGTTGCGGCCGTCCACCACCGTGTTGGGGCAAGCGGCAGCCGCGTCCTTGCCGATCTCAACTTGCGGATTGAGCAGTGCGCTGTCGGTCACCTGACTGTACCAGTCCAGATTGATGAACTTGTGGTCAGCCACACCGAAGTGCGCCGCCACCTGGCGCGCTACTTCGACCTCCCTGCCGTGGCGCTGACCGTAATGGAACGTGATGCAGGCGACATTGCCTGCGCCGTAGTCGAGCAAGGCTTGGGCCAGACAGGTCGTGCTGTCCTGACCTCCGGAAAAAACCACCAAAGCCTTTTCGCGTTTCATCAGTATTTGACGGCCGCCAAAGGCTGGCCTTTGGCCACCACCGCGCCGTGCTCCACCAGAAACTTCACCACGGTCAATGGCCTGTCGGCCTTGATCTGGTTGAACAGCTTCATGGCCTCCACGATGCACAGCGGCTCGCCAGCCTTCAGGCTGTCGCCCTCTTTAGACAACTCGGGCTTGCCCGGCGCCGAAGAACGGTAAAAGGTGCCGTTGAGGGGCGCGTTGATTGTCGGCCCCTCGACCGCCGCAGGCCCGGCCGGCTTGGCCGGCGCGGGGATCGCAGCCGCGGGCGCCGCGGGCGCGGCCGCAGGCTCGGGCATAGCGGCCTGCGCGGAACCGGCCGCGAAACCCAGCCTGCTGGCCAGCCCCGCCACCAGACGTCCGATCTCGGCGTACCGCGCCGTCTCCTGACCGGCGCCCGGATCCGCGGCCGGCATTTGCCCCGCCGCCTGTTGACCGTCAGGATCCGCTTTCTTGGCCGCGCCGCACTCCACGTCGGCCGGGATCGGGTCGCGCTTTTCGGCCGGCGCGGCGCGCCATTTGAAATAGCCCAGCGCCACCTCCGGGAACAGGCAATAGGAGAGGATGTCCTCCTCCTTCTCGATCAGTTTTGGCTCCAAGTCGTTGGCCGCGTCTTCCAGCCCCGGCTTCAGCAGGTCGGCCGGGCGGCAGGTGACCCGCTTCTCGCCTTCCAGAATGCTCTTGACCAGTTTGGAGTCGATCGGCGCGGGCGAGCGCCCGTAAAGTCCTTTGACATAATCGCGGGTCTCCTGCGTGACCATCTCGTAGCGTTTGCCGGCCAGCACGTTCAGCACCGCCTGGATGCCCACGATCTGGCTGGTCGGCGTCACCAAAGGCGGATAACCCATGTCCTTGCGGGTGCGCGGCAGCTCTTCCAGCACTTCCGGCAGCCGGTCCAAGGCCCCCTGCTGCTCCAGTTGCGAACGCAGGTTGGATATCATGCCGCCGGGGATATGGTGCTCGAGCACGTCCGCGTCAACAGACTCCATGCTGCCGGATGAGGCGGGCGCGCGGGTTTTCTTGAGCGCCCGGAAATGCGCGTTGACCTTCGCGACCTTCCGGTGGTCAAGTCCGGTGTCATATCCTTCATCCTCCAGAATCGCCACCATCGTCTCGGCGGGCGGCTGCGAGGAGAAGCCCGACATTGTCGAGACCGCGGTGTCCACCGCGCCCGCGCCGGCCTTGACCGCCGAGAGGTACATCGCCACCGCCATGCCGCTGGTCATGTGTGAGTGCACCTGCACCGGAACTTTGACGGACTTGACCAGCGCCGAAATAAGAGCGGCGGCGGCGGCCGGGCTCAAGATGCCGGCCATGTCTTTGATGCACAGCGTGTCGATGCCCATGGAGACCTGCTCGCGGGCGATCTCTACGAACTTCTCCACCGTGTGGACCGGGCTGTAGGTGTAGCAGATCGTGCCCTGAGCGTGACCGCCGTATTTTTTGACGGTCTTGATCGCCATCTCCAGGTTGCGCGTGTCGTTTAGGGCGTCGAAGATGCGGAAGATGTCCATGCCGTTCTCGCGCGCCAGGGCGATGAAGCGCTCCAGCACGTCATCCGGATAATTCTTGTAGCCCAGAATGTTCTGGCCGCGCAAGAGCATCTGCAGCGGGGTTTTCTTGCAGACCGACTTGAGCTGGCGCAGGCGCTCCCAGGGGTTCTCGCGCAGGAAGCGCAGACACACGTCGAAAGTGGCCCCGCCCCAGCATTCCAGCGAGTAGTAGCCCGCCTGGTCCACCTCGTCGGCTATGGCCAGAATGTCGTCCGTGCGCATGCGCGTCGCCCAGAGCGACTGGTGCGCGTCGCGCAGGGTCGTGTCGGTTATGCGTATCCGGGGCTTGGCCTTGGCGGCCGTTTTTTTCGTGTCGGCTTTTTTCATAAGAGTTTCTTTTCTCGGCAACACCTGTTCAAGGACAAAACAAGCTCTTATTGTGACATTTTCTGAAAAAATGTCACGCCCGTTTTGCCGCGTCCGATCATTCTTACCGCACTTCCACATAACCGGAAACGGGAACCTCGACTCTCATGATCCCCGGTCCCGCCGCGCGTT
>JAQWAM010000014.1 GCA_028707675.1 Kiritimatiellia bacterium
GGGCACGATGTTCTTGCTGACGGCCGCCGCGGCCTTCGCCGCCGAAGCGGCCTTCACGCTCCCGCGCAAAGAGCCGGTCTCTTCCGCCGTTTTCGTGTCCGCCGCGCTTTTCACCTTCTCGCTGCCGCCGACACTGCCTTTCTGGATGGCCGCGCTCGGCATCGTTTTCGGCATCGTCTTCGGCAAGATGGTCTACGGCGGTTTCGGACGTAATGTCTTCAATCCCGCCCTCACCGGACGGGCTTTCATCTATATCAGCTTCGGCAACTTCATGACCGCCCAGTGGCACGAGCCATGGACACGCTTCCCGGCGGGCCTGGCGCGCTGGGGCTGGACCGCCGCATCCGCCCCGCCGGACGCGATCACCTCGGCCACGCCGGGCGCGCTGCTCAAAATGTCGGCTGAAACGCTGGCCGAACGCGGCTTCACCGCCGACCTCTCTCTGCGCGCCCTGTTCCTGGGCGACTGCGCGGGCGTGATCGGCGGCACCAGCGCCGCGCTGACCATCCTCTGCGGACTATACCTGCTGTGGACCAAGGCCGCCAACTACCGCATCGTGATCTCGGGCTTCGCGGGCTTCGCGGTTGTCCAGACCTTGTTTTGGCGCCTGGGCGTCGGCAACGCCGCCGACCCGCTGCGCGCCGCCGCGGCGGGCAGCCTGATCATCGGCATCTTCTTTTATGCCACAGACCCTATAACCGCCTCGCAGACGAATCCCGGACGCTGGATCTACGGCGCGTTCATTGGAATCATGTCCTGCCTGATAGCCACCTTCTCGGCCTGGCCGGCCGGCACGATGTTCGCCGTGCTGCTGGCCAACATGTTCGCGCCGATCATGGATCACGCCATAAAACTTTTGCAGTCCACCCCGAGAAAGGCCGCGACCTGATGAATGCCCGCGTCAAAGATGGAGCGCGCGCCGCAGGTTTCATGGCGGCGCTGTCGATCACGCTGATCACCTGCATAGCGGCATTGTCGCTGGCCACGGCCGGACGAGTCAAACGCAACGCAGCGCTCTTCCTGCAAAAGGCGGTTATGGAGGTGGCGGGCGAGACCGTGCCGGACAACCCCGACGCGGTGGCGGAGTGGTTCAGCGCGTCCGTTAAGCCCGATCCTCCCGAAAGCCCAAACATGTACCGCGTTTACGGCGATGACAAAAGCATCCCCCGCGCCTTGGTCTACAAGCGCGACGCCCAAGGACTGTGGGGCAGCATCACCGCAGTGGTCGGATTCGACCCGATGCGGCAGACCTTTTTGGAGACCCGCTTTATAGAGCACAACGAGACACCCGGACTCGGCGCGCGCATCAGCGAAGAGTGGTTCACGCGTCAGACCGCGGGCAAGACCGGGCCGTTCAAGCTGGTGCCCGAGGGCACAGGCTCGCCAGCGCCAACGGAGATCGACGCCGTCACCGGCGCGACGGTCACTTCCTCGGCCGTGCGCGACATGCTTAACAAGCTGCTGCAGGAAATCAAGGAGACGCAGCCATGACCGCCATCCGCGACTGGAAACTTTTCAAAGAGAACCTTGGGACGCAAAATCCGGTCTTCGTGCAGGTGCTGGGCATCTGCTCGACACTGGCGGTCACCAATGTGCTAAAAAACACGCTGGTGATGTGCCTCGGGCTGATCTTCGTCACGTCCCTGTCCAACCTCAGCCTTTCGCTGCTGCGCGCCTGGATACCCTCGCGCATCCGCATGATGGCGGAGGTGCTTATCATAGCCAGCCTGGTGATAATCGTAGACATATGCCTCAAAGCCTACTATCCCGAAATCTCGCGCCAGCTCGGTCCATACGTTGGGCTGATCATCACCAACTGCATAATCATGGGGCGCGCCGAGGCGGTGGCGCTGACCAGCCCGCCGCGCACGGCCCTGATAGACGGCATATCATCCGGCATCGGCTACTCATACGTGCTGCTGCTGATCGCCTGCTGCCGCGAGCTGCTGGGCACCGGCGGCATCTGGGGCGCGCGCCTGCTGGGGCAGTCGTGGACCAACTGGTCGATCATGGTCATGGCGCCCGGCGGGTTCTTTGTGCTGGCCGTCTTCATCTGGATCGTCAAGGGCTGGATCATGCGGCCCGCAACGGAAAAAGCGGAGGCTTAACATGCAGGAACTGGGATTCTTCGCGATTTTGTTCTCAGCGGTGTTCACCAACAACATCCTGCTGACCAACTATCTGGGCATGTGCTCTTTCCTGGGCTGTTCGCGCGAGATCAAGACCGCGCTGGGGCTGGGTTCGGCCGTGATCTTCGTGACCGCCGCAACCAGTGTTCTCAACTGGCTGGTATACGCCTTCATCCTCGTGCCGCTGGATCTGGTGTACCTGCGTTTCATAGTCTTCATAGTGGTGATCGCCGCATTCGTGCAGTTGGTGGAGATGATCATCGAACGCGTGTCCGAACCGCTGTACAACGCGCTGGGCATCTTCCTGCCGCTGATCACGGTCAACTGCGCGATTTTAGGCGTGAGCCTTTTCATGGTCATCCGCGAATACACCTTCACGCAGGCCGCCGGTTACGGTCTGGGCAGCGGCGCGGGATGGGCGCTGGCTATAGTTGCTATGGCCGGCATCCGCCAGCGTCTGGCACAGCGTTCGCGCATCCCGCGCGGTCTGGAAGGCCCGGGCATCGCCCTGATCATCGCCGGCACCATGGCCCTCGCCTTCATGGGCTTCAACGGCATGATCAACCTCAACTGATCAATCGCTAATCTCCACTCGCTAATCCGCAATCTCCAATCATGTCCTCAATACTGACAGCCGTTGCCGTCATCTGCGCCATCAACACCGCGCTCGCGATTCTCTTGCTGATCGCGGAGGCGCTGATCGTCGACACCGGCGAGTGCCGCATCACGATCAACGGCGAGAAGGAACTGACGGTCAACGGCGGCCGCTCGCTGCTGGCCACGCTCAAAGACGAACAGATCTTCATCCCGTCCGCCTGCGGCGGACGCGGCTCCTGCGGCCTCTGCAAAGTGGCGGTGCGGGAGGGCGCCGGGCCGCTGCTGCCGACCGAGACTCCCTGGCTGACGCCGGAGGAGCGGAAGGCCGGCATCCGTCTCTCCTGCCAGGTGAAAGTCAGGCGCGACCTGAGCATTAAGATCCCTGACGAGCTTTTCAGCGTGCGCCAATACAGCACCAAGGTCGAGGACATCACCGACCTGACACACGACATCAAACAGGTCACCCTCAAGCTGCTTGATCCGCCAGAGATAAACTTCAAGGCCGGTCAATTCATCCAGATCGAGGTGCCGCCGTACGCGCTGACCGACGAGCCGGTCTACCGCGCCTATTCGATCTCTTCCGATCCCGCGGAAAAAGACCGCATCGAACTGGAGATCCGCTACGTTCCCAACGGCATCTGCACCACTTATGTCCACAAGCGCCTAAAAGCCGGCGACACTGTCACCCTCAACGGCCCCTACGGCGAATTCGGGCTGAGCGACTCCGACAGCGAGATCATCTGCATCGCCGGCGGTTCAGGCATGGCGCCGATAAAATCGGTCCTGCTGGAAATGGCGCGCGCCGCCAACCCGCGCCGCTGCCGTTACTTCTTCGGCGCGCGCTCCGGCCGCGACCTGTTTCTGGCCGACCTGATGCGTAGCTTGGAGAAAAAACTGCCGAACTTCAGTTTCATACCGGCGCTCTCTTCGCCGCAGCCGGAAGACCGTTGGGATGGCGAGACCGGCATGGTCACGGAAGTCGTGGGTCGCCACGTAAAGGATGCCTCGCGCGCCGAGGCCTACCTGTGCGGCAGCCCGCTGATGATCGACGCCTGCGTGAAATTGCTGCGCGAAAAAGGCATGCCCGAAGACAAGATTTTTTACGACAAGTTCGCCTGAACCGGGAGGCAAGAGTGAAACAGAGTGTCGAATACAACATCATACAGGACAACATGCGTCCGGGCGCGATCACCCGCGACGGCATGCTGGGGCATGACCGGCGCAACCTGCGCGACATCATCGAGGCGGACGATGCCGAGGTGCACCGCCTCGGCCTGACGCACACGTCTGTAGCCGCGCGCATGCGCGATCTGCGCGACGCTGGCCGGGAGGGGCTGGGCGAGACCGTCACAGTTCTTGAACGCTTCGACGTGCGGGTGGACAGCGCGCGCGGCAAGCTCCCCTGCCCCTTCCGGCACGAGGGGCTTTTCGAAAAGGAGTTCGTCGAGGTTCTCAACCGCGGCAACGGCGCGCGCACGACCTTCACCGCGCTCAACATCCACATGATCGAGGGTCACGGCTTTTACGAGGGGCTGGGCTCGCCCTTCCGTCTCGACCCCGCCCGGCTCGCCCGCGCGCTCGGGCTGTTTCATGAGACCTGAACCCTGAACCCAGGCTCCTGAATCCTCGGTGCGATGCAGCGAAGTGAAATCGCACCCCCCTGAAATTGGGTTGCGGTTTTAACGCCGTGAAAGTAGAATGTGGACAAATGCGCGGATAATAGTGTTTGAACCGCGGCACCCTGAAAGGTTATCACGATGGATAAAAAAGAACTCGCACTGCTCAAGAACCTTGTGGCTCTCCCAACCCCTACCGGATTCGAATATGACGGCATGTCGCTGCTGGCGCAATATCTCAAAACCGCCGGCGTGCCCGGCCTCAAGATCGACGTCCACGGCAATCTGCGCGCCTGCCTCAATCCTGAAGCGCCGTTGCGTGTGATGATCGAAGGCCACTGCGACGAGATCGGCTTCATGGTGCAATATATCGATGATGACGGCTTTCTGTACATGTGCCCGCTGGGCGGGGTGACCGTGCCGCTGATAGCGGCCGAAAGGATCGTGATCCGGGGCAAGAACGGCCCGGTATACGGCGTTTTCGGAGTGCGCCCGCCTCACCTGATGTCGCCCAAAGACCGCGAGAATGTCGCGCCCAAGGAGTTCAAGGAGATCGCCGTTGACATCGGCGCGAAAGACAAAGAGGACGCGCTTAAACTGGTGGAAATCGGCAGCCCGGCCGTGACTGACGCGGGCTGGCGCGAAATGGCCAACAACCGCGTGGCCTGCCGCGGTTTCGACAACCGGTCCGGCGCTTTCATCATCACCGAGGTGATGCGCCGCCTCGCCGGTAAAAAACTGCAAGTCGCCGTCCACATGGTGGCCAGCGTACAGGAGGAGATCGGACTGGTCGGCGGCTACACCACCGCATACGACATCAACCCGCACATAGGCTTGTGCGTGGACGTGACCTTCGCTACAGACGCGCAAAAAGACGACCGCAAGATTGTCGGCGACATCCGCGTAGGCGAGGGTCCGGTCGTCGGCATCAGCCCTACCTACCACGCCAAAATCAACAACATAGTTTTCGCCGCCGCCAAAGACGCGAAGATACCGGTTCAGCGCCAGGCTTCCGGCCGCGGCGCCGGCACCTGCGCCTGGGCCATGCGAATGTCGCGCTCCGGTGCCGCGGTCAACCAGATCAGCGTCCCCCTGCGCTATATGCACAGTCCGGTGGAACTGCTGAGCCTCGATGACGTGGAAAAGACCGTAGAGCTTCTATGCGCCACGATCCAAGCCATCCCGCCCGATATCGACCTGACCCCGAAACAGCCCTGAACATGCCCTTCCCGGTAACATACGTGCTTGACCGCAACGCGCCCAGCGAAACCTTCATACGGCGCGAGACCGAGCTGCTGCGGCAGCGCGGCTGGCCGTTGAACACGCGTTACCTGAACGGAGATTTCAATACGCTCAAAGGGTCTCTGACCGCCTGCCCGCCGGGCAGGCGATGGCGTTTCGTCAAAGCCGCCGCACAGCGGACAATGCCGGAATTAACAAGCTTTGACCGGGAATCATGCGGCATGATTCACCGCCTGCCGCAGTGCGCGGGCTTGGTCAGCAAACTAGTTGAAAGTGACACCAGACTGATACACGCCCATTTCGCCGGCATCACGGCTGACGTGGCCGCCATAGCTTCGGCGGCTACCGGCATTCCCTGGAGCTGTTCAGTCCACGCCCGGGACGTCTTCGCCGTCCCGCCCGCCAAAACATTCCGCCGCCTGCGCACTGCCGCCGGCATCACAGCCTGCTCTCAGCTCGCCGCCGACACCGTTGTCGCGGCAGACATACCGAAACATAAAGTCACGGTCATCCGCCACGGACTGCCGCTGCACGAATATGTCTACGACATGCTGCGGCCTGAAGGCGTCATATTCACGGCATGCCGACTGGAGTTAAAAAAAGGCGTCGACACATTGCTCACCGCCTGCTCGCTGCTGGCGCAGCGCGAGATCAGTTTCCGTTGCGTCATCGCCGGCAGCGGCAGCCGTCAGGATTTCTTGAAATCGCTGGCCAAGCGCCTGGGTATTGAAAACTCCGTGCTGTTCATAGGCTGGCTCTCTCCGGAAGAGATCAGATCACGCATACTTAACGCATCCGTGCTGGCGCTGCCGTCACGGCGCATGCCGGACGGCGACAGGGACGGCATCGCGAATGTGCTCGTCGAGGCCATGGCTCTGGGCACACCCGTAATAACGACCGCGGCGGGCGCGGCTGGAGAGATCATCACCGACAACGTCAACGGCCTGATGGTGCCGCCCGACTCCCCGACAGCCCTGGCCGATGCGCTCGCTCAAACACTGAGCGTGTCGCCCCGCATGTCCGTGATGACAAAAGCCGCGCGACGTGCCGCGGAAGAGTTTTTCGACGCGGACACGAACATTCAGTATCTGGAAAAGTTTTTTGAACGCGCGGCGCGGCAAGGCTGATGTTCGCCAGTGGGCAGTGGCAGTGCGGCAGATACCGGGGAAAATGCTCACACGAAGGCACGAAGGACACGAAGGTTTCTTAGGGGGCATGGCTCGGCAGCACCGGTAGTCGCGGCAGCACCGGTGCCCCGAGCACTAATGCACTAATCAACTAATAAACTTCCAGGGCTTGCCTTTGGCAAGCCCCACACTTCCTTGATATAACGCAGGGCTTCCGCAAGAGCCTCACCTCCCACTTCAGACGACGGCTCGAAAACTTTTATGATGTTTTCGGCGGCAAAGAAACCCAAAGCCGCAAAATCGATCTGACCCTGACCGGGAGGCAGATGATCGTCCATCAAAGGCAAAGCGTCGTGGATATGCGCGCCGCGGGCAAACGGCAGCAGGCTGCGCGCCGCCTCGACGTGCCTGATCCAACCCATGTATTCGCGCACCTGACCGTGCCCGAAATCGTGCCAGTAAGCCAGAGCGGGAGTGTTGAAACGCTGTTTGAGCATGATCATCTCACGCTCGTCCGGAAAGGCCTCGATCGACGGCAGGTTTTCCAGACACAGTGTCACGCCCGCCTTTTCAAACTTTGGCAAAAGGGTGTCGAGCGAAAGGCAGAACCCGTCGAAGTATTTGCGCACGCGTTTGGCGCGCAAACGCATGGCCTTGTCCAGTGTCTGGCGGTATTTGCCGGAGTCCGTCCCGGCCTCATCTTCCATGAGCGCCGCGGCCAGAGTGCCGGTGCTGATTTCCCGGAACAGCGTTTTCAGGAACACCCGTCCCGCATGCAAGACCACCGCCTTGGCCCCCATCGTGCCTGCGAAATCCAAGGTCCGCGTCAGCAGGATCGCCGCCATGGCGCGCTCGTCCTCATCCAGAGATGCCAGCAGATAAAGCTCCGGGTAGCCGTGTGGCGCTCCGATCGGCACAGGACAATAAGCGTGAACGCTGTCAACCGTGACGGCGCCGGATTCAACGCGACGCAGCACTCCAGCGGCGATCTCTTCCGTGGTGTGGTAGCCCAACTCCAGCGCGTCGAAACCCAAGGCGAGTATCTCGTCCACCATAGCCTCGCCCGTTTCGTGGCGGTTAGTGTTCCAGTTTGTCGAAAGCGCAATCCGCATAAGTCTCACCGGTTAATCAGCGTCATGAACTCCTGGCGTGTCGCCGGATCATTGCGGAAAGAGCCCAAGACCACCGAGGTGGTCATCACCGAGTTCTGCTTTTCCACGCCCCGCATCATCATGCACAGATGGCGGCACTCCATCACCACCCCCACGCCCTCCGCATCCGACTCCCGCATCACAGCCAAGGCTACCTGCTCGGCAAGGCGCTCCTGTATCTGCACACGTCGCGCGTAGCAGTCAACTATGCGCGCGATCTTGCTGACACCCAGCACCTTGTCCTTGACTATATACCCGACATGGCACCGTCCGTAGAACGGCAACAGGTGATGCTCGCACAGGCTGTATACCTCGATATCGCGCAGGATGATCATATGGTTGATATGGGCCTGAAACACCGCGCCGTTGAGAACCTTGCGCGGAGTCTGGCGGTAGCCGCCGGTAAGAAACTCCCAGGCCGCGGCCGCGCGGTCGGGCGTGTTCCGCAACCCTTCGCGATCAGGATCTTCGCCAAGTTCTTGCAGCAGTTCCCGGATCAGCGCTGCGACGCGCCGTTTGTTGAAAGTTTTTTTGCTAATGCTCATACGGTAATTATCAGCTTTCCTGACTCGCGGTCAGCTTCATCGCGCGGGCGGCAAGGGTTTCGTCCAAACGCGAGAAAGCGGTATTTTCCGGCATGGACTTGAACGCTTCGGGATCACTCTGCGCCAAGCGCGCGATGCGGATCATGTCGGCGGCAAAAGCGTCGAGCGTTTCTTTCGATTCGGTCTCGGTCGGCTCGATCATCAAGGCTTCGTGCACGATCATCGGGAAATAGACCGTCGGAGGATGATGCCCGGCGTCAATCAGCGCCTTGGCAATGTCCAGAGCCCGGACCCCCGAGCGCTTCATCTGCCGATCCGCAGACAGCAGCACCTCGTGCATGCAGACACGGTTGTAAGGTATGTCGTAATCATCCTGCAGCTTGACGCGCAGGTAATTGGCGTTCAAGACCGCGTGATCCGTGGCTTGCCGCAGACCGTCGCCTCCGAGCAGCAGCATATAGGCCAGAGCGCGCGCCAGCACCGCGAAATTGCCGTAGAACGGCGCGATGTAGCCTATCGATTGCGGCCGGTCATAATTAAGCGCGTAGGTGCCGTCATCGTGTTTTTCCACAGTGGATATCGGCAGGAACGGCGCGAGCGCGGACGTGACCCCCACCGGGCCCGCACCGGGACCGCCGCCGCCGTGCGGGGTTGACAACGTCTTGTGGACATTCAGATGCACCACGTCGAACCCGAGGTCGCCGGGACGGGCGCGTCCCATCAGCGCGTTCATGTTGGCCCCGTCGTAATAAAGAAGGGTGCCGTTATCATGCGCCAGACCGGCAATCTCGCGGATGCTGCGCTCGAATATGCCCAGCGTGTTGGGGCAGGTCAGCATCACGGCGGCGGTATCGCGGTCAAGTTTGCTCTTGAAATCCGCAATATCCACATTGCCATCTGCGTCGGTAGCCACTGACACCACCTTGAACCCCGCTATAGACGCGCTGGCCGGATTGGTGCCGTGCGCGGAATCAGGTATCAGCACCTTTTCGCGTTTTTCACCATTGGCGCGGTGATAAGCCGCGATCAGCAGCATGCCGGTCAACTCGCCATGCGCGCCGGCCATCGGCTGCAGCGTGAAAGCGCTCATTCCGGTCAGTTCGCACAGCAGGCGCTCCGTCTGCCATAGCGCTTCCAAAGCGCCCTGCGTGAGCGTTCCGCCGCAGCATAGTTGCGGCAACAGCGGGTGAAGCCCGGCAAAGCCGTCCAGCGCGGCGATCTTCTCGCAGACACGTGGATTGTACTTCATAGTGCATGAGCCCAAGGGATAAAAATTGGTGTCAACGCTGAAGTTTTGCTGTGACAGCGCGGTGAAATGCCGGATCACGTCCAGCTCGCTCACCTCCGGCAGCCCCGGCAACACCTCGGCCAGCAACCCTTCCGGCAGGTTCAGCGGCGCCTCCAGCTCAGCCGGTGACAGCCGCGGTATGGTCACCGCGCGCCGTCCCGGGACGGATTTGTCAAAAATCAATGGTGTCACAACGCCACCTCCAATGCCGTAGCGAAACTGTCGATCTCGGCCTTTGAACGTTTTTCCGTCAGCGCCATCAGCAGGCAGTTGCCCAGTTCGGGATAGTAGCGCCCCAATGGAAAACCGGCCGCGAAACCGCGGTCGATCAGTTTGCAGACAACTCCGCCCGCCTCGACCGGCAGTTCTATTGTGAACTCGTTGAAGGTCGGCGCCCGGTTGCGCACACGCAAACCTTTGATTTGCGCAAGACGCCGCTTGGCGTATGCGGCCTTGCGCGCGCAACTCTCCGCCATCTCGCGCAGCCCCTGTCTGCCCAACAACGACAGGAACACCGTGGCCCGCAAGGCGCAGAGCGCCTCGTTGGTGCAGATGTTGGAAGTGGCCTTCTCGCGCCGGATATGCTGCTCGCGCGCCTGCAGGGTCAGAACGAAACAGCGCTTGCCGCGTCGGTCCACGGTATCGCCCACGATCCGACCCGGCATCTTGCGCACCAAAGCCTGACGCACCGCGAAGAAGCCCAGATACGGACCGCCGAACGAAAGCGGCAAACCCAGACTCTGCCCTTCACCGGTGACGATGTCGGCGCCCATGTCGCCCGGTCGTTTCAGCAGCCCCAGCGAGACCGGATAGACCGACGCTATCAGCAAGACCCCCGCGCCGCTGGTTTTCTGTGCCAAGTCAGTGAAATCGTCCGCCGTGCCAAAATAGTCCGGGTTCTGTACAATCAGCGCGGCAGTGTCACCGTCCAGCGCCGCGGCGGCCGCAGCGCGGTCGATCACACCATCCGGGGACGCGGGAAGCTCCATCAGCCGTATGCCCAGATTGTTGGTGTAACTGCGGATCATGAGGCGGTAGACGGGATTGACGCCCGCCGACATCACAACCTTGTCGCGTCCGGTCACGTTGACAGCCATCATGACCGCCTCGGCCAGAGCCGTGCCACCGTCATACATGGATGCGTTGGCGGCGTCCATTCCGGTCAGGCGGCAGATCATGGACTGGTACTCGAAGATCGCCTGCAGGGTGCCTTGCGACACTTCCGGCTGATAAGGCGTGTACGCGGTGAAGAATTCACCGCGCGAGGTCAGGCTGTCAACGGCGGCGGGGATGATATGATCGTAAAAACCGCCGCCCAGAAAGCTTATCAGGGAATGCGCGTTGCGGTGAGACATCTCGTGCAGACGGTCATAAACCTCCTGCTCGCTCAGGCCTTCGCCCATGTTCAAAGCCTTAACGCGCAAACCCTCGGGAATGTCGGCGAACAGATCATCCATTGATCCGACGCCGATCGCGGCCAGCATTTCGGCGCGGTCCTTGTCCGTGTGCGGAACGAATGTCATGCCCTCACCCCTGCTTCTGCAAAAAATCCGCGTATTGAGCCTCATCCATCAGGCCGTCGAGTTCAGACATCTCCACTCCTGCGAGCGCACAGATCCAGCCGTCGGTTTCGGCAGCCGCGTTCACTTTTTCGGGGGCGTCGGCAAGAGCCGCGTTGACCGACTCGACAGTGCCGCCGGCAGGGGCGTAAACATCGCTGGCGGCCTTGACCGACTCGATGACGCAAAGCGAATCGCCTTTCTTGAAAACCGCTCCGGGCTTCGGCAAATCCACAAAGGTTATGTCCCCCAGCGAGTTCTGCGCATAGTCGCTGATGCCGACAAAAGCCTTCCCGTCTTCAATCCGTATCCATTCGTGATCCTTGGTGTAACGCTTCATCAATGACTCCTGTGTTCGATCTTTTGCTGACAGCTCATGACTTACCTATAACTTCAAGCTGATTAAGATTAGGATTAGGATTAAGATTAGGAATAAGATTAGGAAAAATGGAGACTTTTCGTAATCGTAATCTTGCTCGTAATCGTAATCGTTCAAATACCGTTACCAACCTGTTTTCGCCCGGAGCCCCGGGCGTTCGGCTTAA
>JAQWAM010000405.1 GCA_028707675.1 Kiritimatiellia bacterium
CGTGTGCTCTTCCGATCTTGACCAACAGATTCTGGCGAATAGCCAAAAAAATCAAATTAGAATTGCCGCTTGACATATCCGCAACAACGATATATAAACCTTAATAATAATGTGGTGAAAAATGTATTATGCCCTACCGGTTTAGGTTATGGGTTATAGTGATCAGTTTTATGTACGCTCACAGTCTGAAAGATCAGCCGCCTGACCGTTGGCAGTTGCTGGATGTTCACGCATCCGCTGTCGCCGGTATGGCGGAAATGTTTGCGCAGCCTTTCCGATCAGGCGCGTGGGCGTCGCTGTCGGGTTCGTTACACGACATCGGTAAGGCGCGTATCTCTTTCCAGAATTATCTGCGTTTCTGCAACAACCTTACGGATGCGGACTATGATGCCTCGGATCGCACGCATTCCGGCGCGGGTGCGGTATGGGCGGTTCAGGCGCTTTCACGCAACAAGGTCGGACGCATTCTCGCCTACGTCATCGCAGGCCACCACGCGGGACTGCCCGATTGGATCGGCGGTGAGACGCCGTGCGGTTCGTTGAGTTATCGGCTGGACCAGGAGAAAGATATTGAGCGGGAACCGGCGGTCGCGGCATGGATTCTGGCGCATCAGACGGAATGGACGGCGACCTCGCTTGGACCGCCGTGGCGGTTCGCAAACGACAACATGTCCGATGTCAGTTTCTGGATACGGATGCTCTATTCCTGTTTGGTGGATGCCGATTTTCTGGACACCGAGGCGTTCATGGAGTCAGAAAAGTCCGCCGCCCGCTCTCAGTATCCGCAGTTGCGGGCACTGTCGGAGCGTTTTTTCACGGCGTTGAATGCGAAACAGCGCGAGGCCAAAGAGACGCCGGTCAACCGCATCCGCGCCGAGATTCGGGACGCCTGCGAGATGGCGGCGGAAGGGCCGCGCGGACTGTTCTCCCTGACCGTTCCGACGGGCGGAGGGAAAACGCTTTCCGGCACAGCCTTCGCCTTCCGCCACGCGCTGAAACACGGACTGAAGCGGATCATTTATGTGATCCCGTACACGTCGATCATCGAGCAGACGGCGGATGTTCTGCGGGCGTTTCTCGGCGAAGGAAACGTGGTGGAACATCATTCGAATTTCGATCCGGATCGCGAGACGCAACAGTCGCGCTTGGCCTCTGAAAATTGGGACGCGCCGGTCGTCGTGACGACGAACGTGCAGTTCTTTGAATCGCTCTTCGCAAGCCGCTCAAGCCGTTGCCGCAAACTGCACAATATCGCGGACAGCGTGGTGATTCTGGACGAGGCGCAGCTTCTGCCGCCGCGCCTGCTGTTGCCCTGCGTGGAGGCGATGCGCCAACTGGTGACGCATTACGGTGTGACCATGGTTTTGTCCACCGCAACCCAACCATCGCTGCCGGGGCTGGAACCTGTACGCGAAATCATTCCTCCCGCCATGGATCTGTATGGCCGGCTCAAACGAGTCGATATCGCGTTCCCCAAAAATCGGGCAGTCCGCCAGGCGTGGGAAGAGATCGCGGCGGAACTCGAACAGTTCGAGCAAGTGCTGTGCGTGGTGAACACCCGCAAGGACTGCCGCGAACTTCATGCGCTCATGCCGGAGGGCACGATTCACCTTTCCGCGACCCTGTGCGGCGAGCACCGTTCTCACGTGATCGCAGACATCAAAGCGAAACTGGACGCGGGGCGGCCTGTCCGCGTCATCAGCACGCAATTGGTCGAGGCGGGCGTGGACATCGATTTCCCCGTAGTCTATCGAGCGTTCACCGGCTTGCCCTCCATCGCCCAGGCGGCGGGACGCTGCAACCGCGAAGGTTTTTCTGAAGAACCAGGCCGTGTGGTGGTATTCATGCCGCCTAAGCCCGCTCCACGCGGCGAATTGCGCAAAGCGGAGGACACGCTCATCGGTCTGCTGGCAACCGGTCTGGATGCGGAATCTCCAACAAGCTATCCGCAGTTCTTCAAAGCCTTCTATTCGGCGCAGAACGATTTGGGACCAGCCTTCGACGGCTGGCTGACGCAAAACACGCGTGATTTCCAGTTCCAGTTCCGCGAGGCGGCGAAAGCGTTCCGGATGATCGACGATCAGGCATCAGCAGCCGTCATCGTCCGCTACGGCGGAAATGAGCCGCTGATCCGTTCTTTGTTGGCCGTGGGGCCGAAGCGCGACATCATGCGCCGTTTGCAGCGCTTCACGGTGACGGTGCCGCGGCGGACGCTTTCAGGCCTGCTTGAAAAAGGTTTTGTGGAGGAGCCGCATCCCGGTGTTTACGTCCAGACGATGCCGTCGCTGTACAGCGAGGTCTTCGGGCTGGATCTTTACCGGGACGGCTTGGCCCCGGAGGACTTGATAACTTGAGGAGAGGACACTCGACTTACGACACTCGGCGCACGGGGCGGCAGGATTGTGTTACACGCTTCTACTGCCGCATCTCCCGAGTGTCGTGAGTCGAGTGTCGAGCGTCAAAACCCGAAAACGAAAGGATATCCTCATGAGAGGTTTCTGCCTTGAAGTCAGCGGCGATTTTGCCTGCTTCACCCGCCCCGAAATGAAGGTCGAGCGCGTCAGCTACGACGTCATCACGCCGTCCGCCGCGCGCGCGATTTTCGAGGCCATCCTTTGGAAACCGGCGATCCGCTGGCAGATCACGAAGATCGAGGTGCTGAATCCGATCCGCTGGGCCTCCGTCCGGCGCAACGAGGTGGCCGGCATCGCCAGTCCGCGCAGCGGCGGCATCATGATCGAGGATTCGCGCCAGCAGCGCGCGGGACTGCTGCTGAGGGACGTGAGATACCGGCTTTACGCCGAATTCACGTTCATTCCCGTGGAGAAACGGACGCGGGGCCC
>JAQWAM010000406.1 GCA_028707675.1 Kiritimatiellia bacterium
AGCGCGGCGTCACGGTTGCCCGCGGCGCTCTCGATATCGCCCATGCGCAAAGCCAGTATCTGAACCTGATCCGGCGCGATCGCCTTTTCTTTCAACGCGGCGGCCTCACGCCTGGCCGCATCCAAGTCTTTCATGTAATAAAGCAGCGCGCTGACTCTTTCATCCTGCCACCGGAACCTGCGGGAGTTGTTGCGTTCGTTTTTCTCCAGACGGTCAATCCATTCCAGCATCCGCTTGTCGTTGCGGCCCAGACGCAACGTTTCGATAAAACGGTCTTCCAGCGCCCAACGCTGTTCTGCCTTGATCTTTTGCAGAGCGTCAAAACTTCTGGTGAAGATTTCAACCAAAATCGGACCCGCGCGATAAGGCTCCAACAGTTCCACCAGCAAGCCCCAATGGTCTTTCTTCCAGCCGGCACAGGGATCCTGCCCCGCTGATACCGCCCTTGACATATCGTAGAAAGCCTTACGAAAAGCCAGGCGGTCGGCCGCGCTGTCCAGCGACAACGCGTCCGGCGTCCACGGGCTGAGCATCCGGGCGGCGGTCCTGGCGATCCCAGCCGCGTTTGAAACAGCCAGGGTCACGGGATATGCGGTCAAGTCATGGTCGCCGGTCACCAGCCATTCCAAAGCCGGCTCGCGCACCCGCCTGTTCCCGTCAAATTCCCATGACACCGAGACCGGCGCGTCCGAGCGGTCCAGACCCTGGCAGGCAAGCGAAAACAAAGTCAGCGGCTGATCCCCCAGCCAGAGGTAGCCTTTAGGCTCGTTGGCCCCCCGTATAACCGCAGCGGCCCGCCCGTCGCGGAACTGAATGCCGCGCACGGTTGCCTCGCCGGACTTGGCGAACCCTGAGACCAGCTCCGGCAGGTCGCCCTTTGTCACGCCCTTGCGGCGCCACACCAGTTGCGCCTCCTGCGGGCCACGCCCCTCGAAATGGTAGTAATCGATCCGGTGCAGCCCGGCGGGCAAGTCGACATGCTCGCCGCGCTGACCCTTCGCGCCGCCGTGACGGGTGTGCGTCCCCGGCCAACTGTGGATGGTTTTGCCGTTGACAGCGAACTCCGAGCCCTCGTCGGAAACAGTCGCGAAAAAGATTTTCTCCGGCTTGTCCAGCAGCAGGCAACCGACATACCAGGACGAGTAGTCGTCATCGGGTCCGAACGGGTTGACCATTGAGCCGACACAAGACCACGCGCTGAAAAAAGCGTCGCGGCCGGGCGGGTATCCGCCGGACAGGCGCTTGGCAGCGTTGAGACTGGCGTTGCCTTGCTTGGTGAACAGAAAGACGCTGGGAATCAGCTTGACGTTCTCAGGTCGGGCTGGTGCAGCAGACGATCCCTTGATGTAAATCTGCACCTCGTCGCCTTCCTTCGGCGCGGCGAACAGCACACCCAACCCGTCCGCCGCATGATAGCCGATCTGCAGGTGCGCCAATGGCTCGCCTTTAACGTCAAACACCTCCGTGATCTGAAACTTGCCCGGCAAAGTGTCGCCGGGCGGTATTTTTACAAAAACACCCAGATCCGGATGATCTGGCGCCGTTTCGACGCGCGCGGACACCCGCAGCACGGCATCCTTTACCGCCCAAGGCGTTTCCTGCGCGCCCGCGCATAAAAACCGCGCACCCGCAACAATACAAAAGGCGACGCACTTCAAACGCGCGCGCCGAGCCGGCATCCATAAGCTCTTTAATCCGCCGTCGATGCCTTTTATTTGTTCCATCCTCTACTTCCTGTAAAAAAACACGGCGCGCGCCGGCGCTCTTCAATTCAGTTCCCCGATGGCTTTGAAATAGTCGGAAACCATTTCACGGTACTCTGCCGGAGCCTCGTCCGGCGTAGAGGCTACAGCATCCGCGTCATCGGCGCCGCCGCCAGCCGCGCCCATGTCCTGGCTGCTGACTCCGCTTTCGATGGACGTGTACGTTGTAGTCAAGGATCGCAAGGCTTTTTTGTGCAGTTCGAGTATCATCGCCGGCGAGGCGTTCTGCTTTTGCAGCAGGTCGATTTGCTTGCTGAACTGGATATATTTTTTCAGGTCATAGGTCTTCAAATTGCTCAACTGCGCCTGTGCGTAAACCGCCTCGGCGTTGCGTGTCAATTGGGCGCGAGTGCTCTCCTGCGAGTCGGCCTCGACCTTGGTGTCGCGGCGCGTGGCGCCCTCCCCGCCTTCCATACCCTTGTCCTGCGAATAACCGGAGTTTTTGCCGCCGCCCGTGGCCACAGCGTCGGAGTGCCCCTCCTCTTCAACGTCGCCGGACTGGTTCGAATCCTGCGTGCGGCGCTTGTCGAGATTTTGGTCGCCCTCGTTGATCTTGCCCGCGCGCGACATGACCTCGCCATCAGACATGCCCTGGCGTCCGACCTGCGATCGCCCGTCCTGGTCCTTGTGGTCCGGCCGATCGTTGCCCGATTTTCCTGAAGCGTTGTAGTCAACGGTCTCACCTTCTGAAATGCCCCAGCCCGCATCGATATTTGCCACGCCCTGATTTGTGACGGAATCGTCCGCCTCCTTCAACTGCTCATCCTCTTGCTCAAGCAGGTCGCCGATGATGTCCTGCAGCTCTTCCGGCATAGTTATCTGCCCGACCGGCGCCTTCATCTCCTCCTTGTCGATAGTTTCCATGTTGCGCTTGACGTTGTCGGATTTGGCGACCAGCCACATCTCCATCTCGTCGGCTTTCTGGCCGGTCTCTATCATCGTTTCCAGCAGCCAATCCTCTTTTTGCAGGCCGAGCTCGACCACCGCGTTGGTACCGGAGCCATCCACCTGCGCCATCTCCTCGTAGGTCTGGAAAACGTCGGTCACCAGCTCGTTGACCGCGTCAAGTTCCGGC
>JAQWAM010000407.1 GCA_028707675.1 Kiritimatiellia bacterium
CTTTCTGCCCGGTCTGCTCATAGGCCACCGCCAGAAATTCCAAGCTGGTGCGGTCGCCCGGCATACTCTGCAGCATCTGCTCGAAAAACTCGATCGCCTCGATTATCTTCTGGTCAGGATCTGACATGATTACCTCAATTCGCTTTATGCGGGAAACACCCGCGTAATCGGTTAGCGGCAGGGGCAGTGCGAGTTAAGCGCGTGTTTTGTGCTGCGCGAAGTCGGGAGCGCGGGCGTCCCCGCCTGCCTTTGCCTGCGGCCAGACGACAAACTGGCGGTCCCCAGACGTTTCACATGCGGGCGGGGACGCCCGCGCTCCCAGTGCATTGCTCACATGCGGGCGAGGTCGCCCGCGCCCCTGCCTCGCCTGCCCGACAAAATATTAATTAGCACATTCCGTGCCGCGCCGACATTATTTATTTGCGCCACAATCGCGGCTTGGCATTTTTTATGCTAATTATCAGGCAACAGCTTGCAAAAAAGTTCCATTATGCCACAGAAACCCCATTACCAGAATTTCAAGAGCGCCCTGGTCCAGCGCGGCATTCTGACCGAGGAGCAGTTGCAGTCAGCCCAGCAAGAGGCTGGCGGAACCTCCTTGGAGAAGTATCTGGCTCAGAGCGGTCTGATTCAGGCGGAAGCATTGACTCTGGCCGTGGCGGCTTATTTCAACATGGCGCCGCTCGTGCTGCCGCAGACTTTCATGCCGCAGGGCGAGTTGCTGGATCTGGCGCCACCGAAAGTATGGATGCGGCTGAAGGCCATGCCGCTGATGCGCTTGGGACGACGACTGACCGTGGCGTTCGGCGACCCCTTTGACCTTCTGGCGCAAGAGGAGCTGGGGCGCGTCCTGAAGATGGACGTGGTAGCGGTGGCGGCGCACGAGAAAGAAGTAACGGACGCTCTGGCGCGCGCGCAGTCGGCCAGGGATTCGCAGAACCCCGGTCTGGCGATGGAAAACATCATGAAGGTGCCTGACGCCGACATCGAGTTCTCCAGCGAGCCGCAGCAGCAGGAAGAGAGCATCGACAAGACGCTGGAGACCGCCGAGGAGGCGCCGGTCATCCGCATGGTCAACATGATGCTGGTCGAGGCGCTCCGCACCGGCGCCAGCGACATCCACTTCGAGGCCATGGAGAAAAGCTCGCGCCTGCGCTACCGCATCGACGGCGCCCTGATCGAGCGTCCCAGCCCGCCGCGCTCGCTGCACAACGCCATTGTCTCGCGCATCAAGATCATGTCCGACCTCGACATCGCCGAGCGCCGCAACCCGCAGGACGGCCGCTTCAAGGTCAAAGCACTCAAAAAAGAGGTCGATATCCGTGTGAGCATTCTGCCCACGATCCACGGCGAGAAGGTGGTCATGCGCACTCTTGACAAGTCGAATCTGGCGCCGAGCCTGGCGTCGCTCGGGTTGGACGATTTCGCTTTCAAGGCCATGAAGCTCGCGATCGAGCAGCCGCACGGCATCATCCTGGTCACCGGCCCGACCGGTTCGGGCAAAACCACCACGCTCTACTCGTGTCTGCAGGACCTGAACAAGCCCGACGTCAATATCGTAACCGCCGAAGATCCCGTGGAGTATCAATTGCAGGGGGTCAATCAGGTTCACGTCAACCAGCAGACCGGGCTGACCTTCGCCTCGGTGCTCCGTTCTGTGCTGCGTCAGGACCCGGATATCGTCCTGGTCGGCGAGATCCGCGACGGCGAGACCGCCGACATCGCGGTCAAGGCCGCCCTGACCGGCCATCTGGTGCTCAGCACCCTGCACACCAACGACGCCTCGGGCGTGATCGCCCGCCTGATCGACATGAACGTGCCGCCTTTCCTTATCGCCTCGTCGCTGATTCTCGCGCAGGCTCAGCGGCTCTTCCGCAAACTGTGCCCGTTCTGCAAAAAGCCCATGGAAGCCGACCCCGAGATGCTAACGGCCAACCACATCGCGCCCTCGATCTTTGAGGGCGCGACGATTTTCGCACCGGGCGGTTGCCCCAAATGCAACGGGATCGGCTACAAGGGCCGCGGCGCCATCATGGAGGTGTTGCCCGTCTCGGATGTCATACGCGAGGCTACGGTCAAGGGCGCCACCTCTGCCGTCATCCGCGAAATCGCGGTCAAGGAGGGCATGGTGACGCTCAAGGAAGCGGGCTTGCTTAAAGTCAAGAACGGCATAACCTCACTGCACGCCGCCCTGGAAGTCACGGGCAGTGAATAAAGCGGCGGCGGAAAGGCGCATAAATGGCAGACACTAAAAACAAATCCCGGAAAAAACGCGTCAGCGGCTTGGGCCAGATAAAAAAAAAGGAGCTGATCCCCTTCACCCGCCAGACAGCCAGCATGCTTAACGCAGGCATGTCGATCCTGGTGGCGGTCTCCACGCTTGAGGAGCAGTGCGCGCACCCCGGCTTCAAGTCCGTCATTAAAAGTCTGCGCGAAAGCATCGAAAGCGGCTCGCCGGTTTCCGAAGGGCTCGCCGCCTTCCCGCAGGTTTTCGACGACATGTACATCAACATGGTGGCCGCCGGCGAAAAAAGCGGGCAGTTCGCCAATGTATTGAAGCGGCTGGCGATAATGATGGACTCCTCGGCGCGACTCGTGCGCAAGGTCAAGTCAGCGTTGACCTATCCGATCGTGATCCTCGGGCTGGCGATGATCATAGCCGGCGGGCTGGTCACCTTCGTGGTGCCGGTCTTCACCGAGATGTTCTCCGGATTCGGCCAGTCCCTGCCCGGCCCGACGCAGATGCTGGTGGACGCCAGCGATTTCATCCGTGCCCGCTGGTACATTATTATTGCCGTCACGGCAGTGTCCGTGTTCGGTTTCCGCAAATGGGTGGC
>JAQWAM010000408.1 GCA_028707675.1 Kiritimatiellia bacterium
GAAGCTGCGGCATCCGGTTGTCGCAGCGCCGGGTAACCACGACATAGGCAATCGTGTCAAGGCGGACCTTGTGGCGAAGTTCAAGGAGGTATTCGGCGCGGAATACCAGTCGTTAGACGTCAAAGGCTGGCGCATCGTAGTCGGTAACTCCCAGTACTGGTTTCCAACGGATGCGGTCAAGCTACGGCAGGACTACGAGAGGTGGCTTTCGGAAGAGCTCGCCGCAGCGAAGGCATCCGGCAAACCGGTGATCCTCGCGGCGCACTATCCGCCGTTCATAAGATCCGCCGACGAGAAGGACGGGTACTCAAACTGTCCGATCGCGATACGCTCCTCGATGCTCTCGCGCTATATCGATGCCGGGGCGAAGTTTTATCTTGCGGGCCACACTCATACGACACTTCGGCGATCGTACCGCGGGATGGAGATCTTGAACGCCGAGACGACCTGCTGGAATTTCGACGACCGCCCTTTCGGCTTCCGGTTGCTGCCCATCCGGCCCGATTCGTCCTACGATTGGGATTTCGTCGAGGTGCCGTCTGGGCCGGTCGTCTACGAACAGTTTCTAACCGCGATGAGCTTCAACGTGTGCCACGGCGAGGGTATGGACGGCAAGGTTGACATCGAACGCACGGCTGCGGCGATCAACCGCGAGAAACCATGTTTTGCGGGACTGAGCGAAATCGACCGCTGCGCCAGACGCACGGGCGGCGCAGACCAGCCGGCGGAACTCGCGCGTCTTACCGGGATGGTGCCGACGTTTGCGCCGGCGATTCCGCTGCAGAACGGGGAATACGGGGTGATGTTGCTCTCGCTGGAGAAGCCGTTCGACGTGAAGACATTTCCTCTGCCGGGCAAGGAGCCGCGGGTGCTGCTGCTTTGCGAGTTTGCGAATTTCCACGTCGGCGTCACGCATCTTTCGGTTTCGGCGGAACGCGAAAGGATGGAGTCCGTCGGGATAATCCGGGACGCGATCGCCGGTTGCGGCAAGCCGGTGTTCCTCACCGGCGACTGGAACGCGCTGCCGGATTCTCCGGTCCTTGCGGAGTTCGGTAAATTTTTAACTGTCGTCTCCGAAACCACCGGCCGCACTTACCACGGTAGCACATCAAATGATCCCGGCAAGGACACTGGGTTCTGCATCGACTACATCGCCATCGACTCGAAGCACGCCGCGGAATGGAAGGTTCTTTCTCGCGAAACCGTCGCCGACGAGACCACCTCCGACCACAAACCCATAACCGCAACGGTCGCCAGGTTGCTGTTGAAGGACAGCTGATCGGTTTCTCGGCGCGTGGTTCACCCATGGGCTGCCATGGTCTTTGCGTTAATCAGGGTTTGGATGCGAAGGAAATCACGCAGAAAGAGACAACAAGCACTGCCGTGCCGAACGCTAGGTATGCCTTGGTTTTCGCGCCTGTCCCCTTCCATTCGCCTGACAGAACGCCGACGATCGTGGAAAAGAGGATTGTCGAGGCCATCATCACCGCGAAAGATATGTATTTGAGGTCTCCCATCAACGGCTCGCCAGCCTTGGTGCAGACAAACTGCATCACCCAGATCATGCCGATTGACGCGCAGATGAGGATATTTCGGAGCGATGGCTTAGTGTAGTCCTTGAACGTCTTGTTCTTCCAGTTCTGCTGTAAGCACCATGCCATCTCGACGAGGAACCCGCCCCAGAGGACAACCATGATGACCGGCATCCCGCGCCAGCACGGATCCGCCCCCGCCTTGACCGCGGCATCTTCGATGACGCCAGCGCCCTGAAGACCGAAGTTCATGCCCGCGGAGAAGACGCCCGCGATGATCGCGGTGACGAGACCCTTCTTGAAATTGAACTCCGCGACCGCCTTTTTCTTTTCATCGTCAGCAAGCTCGTTCTCCTTGAACTGGCCGGCGAGACCGACCAGGACAATGCCGGCCAGAGAGCCAATAACGCCGCCGAGCACCGTGAGCGCCGCAGCGTCCTTGACGAGGTCCGCGGCGTGCCCCGTCACAATCGGCGGGATCAGCGTTCCAGTCGCAGCGCAGAGTCCACATCCGATCGCCAGCCCGAGCCCAATGCCGAGATAGCGGACCATGAGTCCCCATGCGAGCGCGCCGACGCCCCACATCATGCCGAAGCCGGCGCAACGAAGCAGCACCGGTGTCGGGGCGGACATGGTGACGTTCCAAAAATCGGGAACCGTGAGATAACAGATCACCGGCGGACACATGATAAGCCCGATCAGCACGTATATGAACCACCATGATTCATACGCCCAGCCCTTCACCCAACGGGCGGGAAGCAGAAACGTCGCTCCGGCGAGACCCCCGCCTGCAAAAATGAGCATGCCTAATATCGGATTCATTTTTTGCCGCCGTTCTTCGCCGCAGTGAACGCTCGAATGATTTCCGCTTTTGCCAACAGGGTTTCGAGATAACGCACCTTGTCAGCCTTGAGCGTCTTCGGGCCGGCCCAATCGAACGCGAACTCGCCCTCTCCGCGCGTATGCCAGTAGGCGACGACACGCTTGCCGCCGCGTTCGAAAACAAAACCGCGCAACTCCTTCGCCTCGGCGGATGTCGGAAGCATCTCGATCTCGCGTAGCGCGTACTCGCCCTTTTCATCGATATCCAGATGAAACTCGCGTTCCGCATCCTTGAGCGCTACCCTCTGTTCCGCCGTGAGCCACTTTTTCGCGCGAACGTCCTCCCACCGGCGCATGACCTCCAAGAGATCCGCCATGCGCGGATGCTTTTCGATCGCCGGCAAGCTGAACTGGATCGTCGCGGGACAATCCCAGGCCGCCGCTTTTGATGTCCCGAACTCCCACATGTCAAGTTG
>JAQWAM010000409.1 GCA_028707675.1 Kiritimatiellia bacterium
CACGCCCTCGGTCATGCTGTAGAAATGCTTGTGCGCCTGGAACACCGGCTTCATGCCCGGCCGCGCGGCGGGGAACGGCATGATGCCCACCATGTCGGCAGGCAGGTTGAGGTCACGAGTCAGTTGCTCGACCACCTCGGCGCCGGAAAAGAGCGCCACGACCTCGCCCTGGGCGAAAAGCTGAGGCAGGTCCTGGTTCAGGCGCGGCAGTGGTCTTGAAACGCCCTTGATGACATCGGCGGGGCTGAAACTGATATCGCGCCCGCCGCGGCGGGCGGCGCCGGCGGAAATTTCTTCATCCGTCAGATCCACGGGATTTCCGGTCGCGGGGTCGCGTGTCCACGGCGCCCAGAGCAGCCGGTGCACAAACGCCGCCGCCGCCACCGCTTCCGGCGAATCGAAATCCGCCTGCCAGACGCCTGCGACCTTTGAAAGATCTTCGCCGGTGTCCGGCGCTATAAACGCCGTCTCCTCCATGGCGAAGCGGTAGGCCTTGCCGCTGACTGGCGAGACCCGCACGTTCACCACCGGCGAGCCGCCCGCAGACTGCATCCAGGGCAGCCAGCCCCACGGACGGTTCTCGATGCCGAAGGCGCGCTGCCCGCGCTGCACCCTGGCCCCGGCCACGCGCTTGCCCGGAAAGGTCAGGCGCTGGCACCAGCGGAAGAACTCGTCCCAGGTCTCGGGCGTATATTCCGGGTCAAGCCCGGCCTGACGCACCAGGTCTTTGCGGTACACAATCCCGTAGTACCAGACGCCCGCCATCGGCACCCCGTAAACCTTGCCGTCGCGGGTGGCCACTTGGCGCCAGAGCTGCGGCACCTTGCGCCATCCGTGCCATTCGGCCTCCGCGTCACTGATCATGCCGTCGCCGTCCTGATCGTCGCCGATCCATTCGTTAAGAGGATAAAGGAAACCCTGCTCAATATCGTGGCGCATGATGTGAAACCAGCAGAAATAGATGTCCGGCGCGTTTCCGCCGGCCAGCGAGAGCATGAAGGGCGCGCGGCCGCCGGCGCCGGGCAGGGACAGGCCCCCCCATTTCTGCGGGTTGAGCCGCGGCTCGCGCCCGGCCAGCTCCAGTATCTGCCGCGTGACCGGCCCTTCGGGCGTGTCGGGGTCGTAGCCCTGCAGAAAGGTGACCGTGACAGGCGGCTCCGCGGCGGCGGCCAGCTCCGCCCCGGCCACCAATGTCAGTATGCTCAAGCGCCGCAATAAACCCATGTGTTGAAACATACCGCACGCGACCGGATAAAGCAAGCCGCGAGCGCGACCGAAAAAAATCAATGATACGGTACTATTTCCGATTGACTTATGCGCCTATAAGGTGTTCATTATAACTGTTCTCTAAATGTTGAGTTTTAACGGATTGCGGTTTGTGAACGTATTGCTGACCATCATCACCCGGACTACCTTTATCGTCGCGTTCATTCTGGTCATGATCGCGGGGGTTGTGACGATCACGCCCAAATATGCGCAGTGGCGCGGCCTTGAGCATCAGCGTAAGGAAATGCTGCGGCGTATCGATTACAAGCAAAACGAGATCAAGATTCTGAAGGACAAGCAGCAGCGCTTTAAGGCAGATCCCGAGTTCGTAGAGTTCGTGGCCCGCCAGAACCGCCGCGCGCGGCCGGGCGAACTGGTGTTTGTCTTTGAGTCGGATAAAGCCGGACAGTAGTTTGGCTATCGTATCGGCACGCTAATCTTCGATCACCACCCGGAACCCGACGTCAAACGGCCGCATCCAGCCCGGGTAGCCCCAGCGCCATGATGAGGTGGCGCGGTGCTGCCGACGATACCACGAGCCGCCGCGCACGACCTTACGCTCGTCCGCAGAGCTGTTTTCGCGCCCGTCCGACGCGTCGTAAGGATACGGCCGATACGTCGAACTCGTCCACTCCGCCGCGTTTCCGTGCATGTCGTGCAGACCCCATGCGTTGGGCGCGTAGCTGCCGGCCTTGGCCAGGTGCAGCACACCGTCGTTGAAGCGCCGGTCGCGCAGCTCATAATCATAAATCGGCGGCGGCAGGCGCTCAGGTTTGGGATCGTCGCCGCGGGCATAAGGCTTGGGGTCCACGCCGTGCACCGCGAACTCGATAAACATGTAGTCGGCCAGATTTTCAAGCTTCGAGAAATCGCTGTCGAACCCGCCGAAATGCATGGCGGTCGCGCTGCCGGCACGGCAGGCCCACTCCCACTGCGCCTCGGTCGGCAGCGAGACGCGTTTGCCGAGCTTCTGCGACAGCCAGGCGCAAAATGCGTTTGCCCGTTCCCAAGAAACACGAATGGCAGGGAAATCCGGATCATCCATGAAATAGCCGCGGTTGACCTGGTCTTTGTAGTGTTTGTCGTACACCCCGTTCTCAAACTCGCGGTCGAACTGGCGAAACTGGGCCTGTGTGATCTCTGTCGCACACATCCAAAATGGTTTCGCGATGCTAACCTCGCTGACAGGAAGCTCGACAGGAGTCTCGGCGGCGCACCCCATCGCGAACGAGCCGGCCGGTATCCTGACGACACTGACTCTCTGCCCGCCGCCGATGTCGTAGGTTTTCGTCGCATCCTGCCCCTGCCGGGACTTGGCCTCGACAGCGTTGAACGGCCAGCCTGTCACCTTTGGCGCGGGCGCGGGCGCGGCCGGCTTTTGCGGGGGCACGAATTTAGTCGGCTGGTAGGGGTTGATGATCACCTCAGGGTCGAAGTCGACGTTGGCGTATTTTTTGGCCATCTCGCGGCGGCGGCGCAGGCACTCGGCCTTGGAACCTTTCGTGACCTCCGTCCAGGTGCCCCAGAACGGCACGTTGATGTCAATCCACGTGATCAGCCGG
>JAQWAM010000410.1 GCA_028707675.1 Kiritimatiellia bacterium
CGCTTCAGTTCCGCGATTGCCTTTTCGCGGCCGTTGCCGCATAATTATTTCTTTAAAGAGCCACCTTAACCGATTTTTCAAGCCATGAATTTACGAGCTGACCTTACCCGCGGCATCTTCAAAGAGAACCCGACCTTCCGGCTGGTGCTGGGCATGTGCCCCACCCTGGCCGTGACCACCTCGCTGGAGAACGCGCTCGGCATGGGCGTGGCGGCGACCTTCGTGCTGGTTTGCTCCAACATGGTCATCTCCTCGCTGCGCAAGCTGATACCGCCAGCCGTGCGCATACCCTGCTATATCGTGGTCATCGCCGCGTTCGTCACGATGGTGGACCTGCTGATGCAGGCCTACACGCCCGCGCTGGCCGACAGCCTCGGGATCTTCATCCCGCTGATCGTGGTGAACTGCATCATTCTCGGCCGCGCCGAGGCCTTCGCTTCCAAGAACAGTGTCGCCAACAGTGTCGCCGACGGCATCGGCATGGGCATCGGGTTCACTCTGGCGCTGGCGATCATCGCCACGATCCGCGAATTTGTCGGCAACGGCTCCGTCACGGTCTGGGGCGATCTGGCCCTGACCGGTCTCCACAACCGCGCCGTGGTGCTGGCGATCCTGCCGGCGGGAGGGTTCGTGACGCTCGGACTGATCCTGGCCCTCATCAACCGCCTGCAGAGCGTGGCCGCCGCGAAGCGCGGCGGGCCCGCCCCGCTGCCGCTGGAGTTCGACTGCCGCCACTGCGCGCTCTGCAAAATTGCGGAGTGAGCGGGAAGTTGTAGTGAAGAGTGAAGAGGGAAGAGGGAAGAGTGAGGTGCGCGGGCGGATGCCCGCTGGGGAGGGACGAGCGTCTGCTCGTCCGGGCAAGCAGACGCTTGCCCCTCCCAACTGCCAATCCCTGCCCAACTAATGCACTGCTACACTTTCCCTGTCTCAGCCGCGCGCCAGCGTCACGGCCCACACCGTGTAGGCCCCCGCCTTCTTCAAGACGCGCGCGCACTCGTTCAGCGTCGCGCCGGTGGTCATCACGTCATCCACCAGCAAGATCCGGCGGTGCCGCACCCGCTCGGGCCTGGCCGCCTCGAAAGCGCCGCGCATGTTGGCGCGGCGGCGCGGCGCGTCCAGCGCGGTCTGCGTCGCGGTGTGCCTGATCCGGATCAGGGCCGCTGTCTCGCAGCGCCGTCCGATGCGTCCGGCCAGCTCGCGCGCCAGCACCGCGGCCTGGTTGTACGAGCGCTCGCGCCGGCGCGCCGGATAGAGCGGCACCGGCGCCACCGCGTCGACTTCATCGAAGGCGAAATGCGCGCGCAGGCAGCCCTCCAAAAGATCCGCCAGATCCCGCGTGAGCCAGAGCGCGTGGCCGTATTTGAAAAGGTGGATCTGTTCGCGCAAGACGCCCGCGAAACGCCCGGCGGATCGGGCGCGGTCGAAACTCGGCGGCGCGGCCCGGCACGCGCCGCAGACGAAACCGTGCGCGACCCCGCCTTCCGCATGCAGGCCGCAGCGCTCGCAGACGCCCTCTTCGTAAAGCTCGATCCGCCGCCGGCACTCCCAGCACAGATGTCGCCCGGGCCGGTCGGAAAGAGCGCCGCAACCGGGGCAGACGCGCGGATAAAACCAGTCGGCCACACGCGCCGCCAACGCTGAACCTCTGACCGTCACCGGCGCCCCCTTTCCTCACCACAGCCGTTCGGGATACTCGCCGGCCTCGATCAGCCTGCGCACCGCCGCCTCGACCGCGGGTTTATCCTCGCGGTAGGTCACGCCGAACCACGCGCTCTCGGTCGGCAGAACCTCCACCTCGGCCGCGCCTTCCCCGATCATGCCGTCAACCGCGAAGGGGATGTACCACTCGGCCTTGGGGTCCGCGGCATGGCTCTCCAGCCAGGCCGGGAAGCGCTCTTCCAGCAAGCGGAACAGATCCGGCGTGAAGCCCCACAGGTTCAGCGAAACCCGTTCCGCGCCGCTCAGGCGCGCCGGCTCCCGCCCTTCCTCGCGGTTCTCGACCCCGCCGGGAACGCGGGTCAGGCGGGTCATCTCGGTGACGCTGACGAGCCGCCCGCGCGCGTCGGTGCGGCAGATGCCGCGCGCCACGCTGCCGTGCTCGGAGAGGGTCTGGTCCAGACGGTACCCGACCATCGCGAAACGCGCCGGGACGGCCGCCGCGGCCGGCTCTGAAAGAAACGCGCCCAGCCGCCGGAAGGCGTCGCGCCCGTAGAAGTCGTCGGCGTTGATCGCCGCGAAGGGCGCGTCCGCCGCGCCGCGCGCCGCGCGGATCGCGTGCGCCGTGCCCCACGGCTTGGCGCGTCCTTCCGGCACGGCAAAGCCCGGCGGCAGGTCGGCGAGATCCTGAAAGGCGTAGTCAACCCGGGCCAGCCCGGCGTATTTCGCGCCGAGCGAGTCGCGGAAGACCCGCTCGAAATCGCGCCGGATCACGAAAACGATCCGTCCGAACCCCGCGCGCAGCGCGTCGAAGACCGAGTAGTCCATGATCGTCTCGCCGCCCGGGCCGACCGGGTCGACCTGCTTCAGCCCGCCGTAGCGGCTGCCCATGCCCGCCGCCAACACCACCAGAACCGGTTTCGCCATGTTCGCATGCTCCTTCATTTTGACTGAGATTTTTTTGGGGCCGGGACTGCCGGGGCTGCCGGTGCCGCGGGTGCCGCGCTGTCGCCGGGCTGGCATTCTTCGACTTTGCGTTCGTAGAACTCTTTGGTCAGCAGGCCGCGCTCGTACAGCTCCTTGAGCTGGCGCAGGCGGCTCGCGACCTGCTGTTTCGTGAACTTGGGCTTGGCTGCGGGAGCATCGGTTT
>JAQWAM010000411.1 GCA_028707675.1 Kiritimatiellia bacterium
CTGCATCTTGGCGGTCATCTCTTTAATCGGCTTGCGGAACCACACCAAGACAATGCAGACGGTGGTCAGGAGCGAGGCGAAGGCAATGGGTGTCGCGCCGGAGAGAAACTGGCCGAAGGTGAATCCGGCCTTGTTGCCGATGAAGATGCCCACAGGGTTGCCGAGCATGGTGGAGGCAGAGCCGATGTTGGTGCAAAGCACGGCAATGAGTACGAAGGGCGTGACGCGGATCTTGAGCGTGTCGCAGACCTGAAAGACCAGCGCCAGCACCACAACGATTGACGAGACCTCGTCCACGACGCTTGAGAGCAGCGCCGACAGGCCGCAGAGGATCAGCACGAAAGATCCGCCGGTCATCTTTTTTTTGTTGATGATGGATTGGATAACCCATGTGAGGACGCCCAGGTCTTTCAGGGCACCGACAATGATCATCATGCCGATCAGGAAGAAAATGATGTCCAGCTCGGTGGCGCGCAGCATGCCGTGTAGGGTCATGGCGCGCGTCCCGATCAGCACAGCCACGCCAAGGAAGGCTATCGCGACGCGGTGTGTCCAGAAGAAGAGGGTGGTGCAGATGACGCCGATAAAGGTGCAGACCGCCACGACGGGCAGCAAGTCGGGCGCGAGGCCTGCGGCATGCGCGCCCCAACCGGTCAGCGCGGTGATGGCGAACATCGCACTGATTTTTGACAGGATTTGGATCGGCGAAATCGAGACAACTGGTTCACTATGCATTTGATGAGGTCACTCCCGGAAAATTTTGTTCAGGAAAAGCGGCAGGTCGATCACGCCGACGAGCTTCTTATCGTTCAAGACATAACAGGCCGAGCAGTTACGGCGGGTAAACTCGCCGGCCACGGAAATCGCCGGGTCAGACATCTGCACGGCCGGGAAATCATTGACGAGGATGTCGGAGAGCGAAGAGCTTTGCTCCTTGCGCAGCACATCGGTGAACGGCTCGAAATTGATGATAGGCGAGAGGTCGGACATCCAGAGCAGGTATTCCGGCAGGCAGACTTTCAGCAGGGAATTGACGCTGACGACGCCGACCATGTCGCCGTCGTTGTCCAGAACCGGTATTTCGCTGAGGTTCTTGGCGATGAACGCGTCGATGGCGGATTTCAGGTTGTCGTTGTTGCGCAAAGAGTCAAAGGAACTGTCCATGATGTCGGCTGCGCAGACATAATCAGGTAAGACGAGCCCGCCGCGCTCGAAAAAGCGCATCACTTCCTCGGGCGAAGACATCCCGGCCAGTTTTTTGGACGTGCCGGGGTCGCGCAGGATGCTGGTCATCGCGCGGATGATCTGCAGGTAGAAGCCGGGCTGGTCGCTGGGGATAAGCACCAGCAGGATCAGATTCACGGGCTGCTTGTTTTCGGCGAAGGCTATTCCCTGCGCGGATGTCGCCACCTCGACATAGGGCTTGTCAATGTCGTCGATGCGGGCGTGAGGCAACGCGATGCCGCGCGAGAGCACCGTGTCGCTGGAGCTTTCCCGTTCGATGATCGCCCGGAAGTAACTCTCGATGTCGCCGAGCTTATGCCGGTCGGACAGCCGTTCCAGCATTTTGCGTATAAGAGCATCCCTGCCGGCGGCAGACTGGTTGACCAAAATGTCTGCGGCGCTGAAGAAAGATGACAAGGTCAAGGCGGCTTTGGGCTTGTTTGGGGTCTTGTTCATAATCGTTCCCGTTTGCCGGCCGGGCGCCTGACGAAACGCAAGCGACAACAATGTCCCAATCCGGTAAAACAGAGTTGCCGCCATAGTCTAGCCGTTTCCGCGCCGGCTGTCAATCCCGGGCGTGATTCTGCAGCAATTCTAATTTTGAAAAGAGAAAGCGGCTGTTGCGACTTGCGTCGACTGCGATTTTGGCGCGCTTTTTAAAGTCGATGAGGATCTCTGGATAGAATCCTTGGGCGACACCTATGTGATGAGTGGCCGCAAGAACCATCCGGGCTGTTCGCTCCGGAAACGCAATGCGACGCTGGGACCGATCCCGTTGCTGCATGGAACAAGTAAAAAACCGCGGAACCCATGCATTGAGGTTGTCCCGGTGCGGGATATCTACGGCAAGCCGCACACGACCTGGTTCGGCGGATTAGACCCCGTGCCGATGGCCTTCGCTGAGTTGTGGCGGAGCAGGCGCATTGTCGCTGCAGAAAAGCCAAAGTTGGATACGGAAGAGACTGTCGCAATGCTGGGCCTATGCGCCCGGAGGGGATGGTAGCCATGGCGAAAAAGAACTTGCGTGTGGTTGACGAATCGAGCTGGCGGGAATGGAAAGAAGCCTGCTCCATTGAGAACTGTGAACACGACACAACGGTCAGCCAGTTAGTCGCTTTCGGACGTAACCGCCTTGGCCATGCATTGCGGCGTTACAGCCCCGAGACGGCGGACCTGTATTGCGATCCCGACGGCCGAAATCCGCGGGGGGCATGGCTAAAGGTCGAGCAGTATCTCTACCCCGGGGCACCGGGGACGCCGGAGCGCTCAGGAAAGGCCTACAAGGATCGGCTTGCTGAAGGGTGCAGCACGATCACGCACTTCGAAGCTGCGTTGACGCTTAAAATTCAACGGGAGATTACCCGTTGGATACTCGCGGATGAGGGCTTCGATATCGTCCAAAAGACGGATGCCGAGACCGGGCATAAAAAATATGTGGTCACGCGGGCGCAGAATCTTTCGGAAGAAGAGATGGATGATGCTCTGGCTCAACTGGATGGTTGCTACCATGAACCTTGCACGGAGGAAGATGAAGACGCGATTCTTAGGGCAGCGGAGTATCAGGCCCGGAAAGTCTGGCAAGCTCTGGACGGTGAGG
>JAQWAM010000412.1 GCA_028707675.1 Kiritimatiellia bacterium
GTCGAAGCCGTTGACGTTGCCGGTCTTCACCCGCAGATTCCCGATGAAGGTTCCGGCGTCAACCGCGTCGTTCGTCGGCCAGCCCGCGCCCGTGTTTGAGCCGCGGATGTCGAAATACGACACCTGCTCCATCGGCCGGAACGCCCGGCTCGACGCGTCGGTGAAGTAAGCGGTCCGCCCGCTGCCCATCACGTTGAACCACTGCCCCTGCGTCACCGGGAACACCCCGGCGTAGAAGTCGTTCGTCAGGGTGACTTCAACTGGAGTACCTTCGCCCATTGCGAAGGCACCCGCAAGAAGCTTGCGCATTACCAAACGGGTATTCTTGTAAACCGAGTTCGTAAGTCCGCCGTGAGGCAGCGCCTCCATGCTGATGTAATAGTAGACCGGATAGGTCGCGGCCGTCGGCCCGGGGGTCAAGTCGATAACCATCACCTGTGGCGGAGCATCCACTGACCACGCGGTCACGCGCGCCTTGGCGCTCTCGGTCACGTTCTCGGGCCAGTCCGCGCCCGCGTTCCAGATGATGCTCTTGCCGGTGCCGACGCCGACCACCTTGCACACGTCGCCTGAGAGGCGCGTCACCGCGCTGTCGGGTATCGCCACGCCGTTGGTCTCGATCGAGAGCGTGACTATAGCGTTCTCGCCTGCCAGATCGTACGTGACCTGCACCGTGCGGGTGTTTTCGAGCTGCGTCATGACGACGTTTGACACCTCCGGCACGGCCCGGGCCGAACCAGCGCCCATAAGGGCCGCGGCCGTAACGGCCGCCACTGTCTTCGCTGTTGCCTTCATCTCTTCCTCCTCTTTCCGCGGCGCAAGCGCCGCTGTTTGTGTTTTGGCGGCGGGAACCGCCCCGCCATTGGTGAATGTTGTTTTCCGGGACTCAGGACGCAGGACCCCGGACGCAGATTGCCGATTAGCGATTAGCGACTGGCGACTGGCGATTGCTTCCTGAGTCTTGGGTCCTGGGTCCCGGGTCCCGCCTCGCAGCCCCGGCACGGGGCGCGAGGGCTCCACGACCTTGGGCATGCGGCGCGCGGCCCACTCGTCGGAGACGCGCGAGGCCGTGTACAGGGCGTACTCGGGGTCTTTGTCGGCGCCCTTATCCTCCACCCGCGCCAGCATCGTGGCGGCGTACGGCCAGGCTTCCGCTTCGACCTTGACCGCGCCGCCGCAGCCGCGCCGCGCCCGCGCGCCCTCGCCCGCCCGGCAGATGTCCACCGGCTCGCCGCAGGCCTCCACCACCTGCGCCTCGCCCGCGAAGACGAAGATGTCCGAGCCCTCGTCCGTGGCCGACGCGCAGAACACCGCGCCGTAGTCCCACATCTCCAGGTCTGGCGTGCGCAGCGTGAAGCCGCCGTCCTTCGCGGGGATGTCGGCCACCAGCCGGCCGGAGAGCAGTTTTGCCTCCTTCGGGCCGTCGATCTCCAGCTCGAACGGCCCGAACAGGATCAGCTCGACCCCGGGCGCCAGGCGCGCCGTGATCCGGCCGTTGGTCATGCGCATGGTCCCCGGCAGTCTCTCCGGCACCTACAGGTTGCACGAGCCCCAGTGGTGGAGGATCTCGACCGGCCCGGCCGGTTTCTCCGCGGCCGCCACCCGCCCGTCGCCTGTCGCCTGTCGCCCGTCACCCGCCGCCAGCCACAGCCCGGCCGCCGCCAGCGCCAGCGCCGCCGCCGCCGCCGCGAGCTTCACAAACCGGGCGGCGCGCCGCCCGATCCTGCGGCCGCTGTTTACAGCGGCGTCTCCAGCCTCCGCTTGCCCCGGCGCAGTCTCTCGGAGCCCCGCAGCACCGGCAGTCCCTGAACATTCAAGCATGGCGTGCATGCGCGACTGCTCGAAATATAGATGCGCCAATTCTGGAACATCGCGCAAAACAGCATTGAAACGCTTAATCTCCTCGGGTGTCGCGGTGCCGTCGAGCACGGCCGCCGAAAGGCGCTCAACCTCGTCATAAAGGGGCAGCCTCACGAGTACCCCCTGTCTTTTTCAGCCGCCAGCCTGACGCAATCGCTCAGGAGCTGCCGCGCGCGCATAAGTATCAGCGAGACCGCGTTGGGCGAACACCGCATGCGATCCGCCACCTTGTTTACCGTAAGTCCACCGTAGTAACGCTCTTCCACCACCCGACGCATCCGCGCCGGCAACTTCTTGACGCAGTTTTCCAGAAAACCGAGATTCCGGTCGATCTCCGGCTCTTCAGACTGCGTCTGGGCGGCGATAGTCTCGAAAACGTCTTCATCGAACACCAGCCGGTCACGGCGCTGTTTTTTGCGGTATGTCATCACCTCGTAAACAGCGATAGTCTTCGCCCATGCCAGAAAAGGGCGCGACGGGTCGTACTTCGCCGCTTCACGGCAAATCCTGAGATTGGTCTCCTGCAGAATGTCGCGCGCGTCCTGCGAACGGCCGGTCAAGGCACAGACATAGCCGTAAAGCGCGAACTGCGCCTCCGCCAGCCCACGCATCACAACATCGCTAGTCGTCCTTTGGTCCTTGCGGTTATCCATACCCCCAGTACCTCTATAATTACCTTGGGCACAGCACCGCGAAATCTTTCATGATGTTTCATATATTCACGGTAAAATCTCTGCGTCTTTTTGTCTCCGCGTTATAAACACAGGCCCATGCCCATAAAAACCGCTTGTCTATAACTTCAAGCTGATTAAGATTAGGATTAGGATTAAGATTAGGATTAAGATTAGGAAAAATGGAGACTTTTCGTAATCGTAATCTTGCTCGTAATCGTAATCGTTCAAATACCGTTACCAACCTGTTTGCGCCCGGAGCCCGGGGCTGGCTGCTAGCTTATCA
>JAQWAM010000413.1 GCA_028707675.1 Kiritimatiellia bacterium
CAACCGGACGCTGATCCTGTTCGACGCGGCTTACGAGGCGTTTATCCGCGATCCCTCCCTGCCGCGCAGCATCTACGAGATCGAGGGCGCCCGCGACGTGGCCATCGAATTCCGCAGCTTTTCCAAGACCGCCGGCTTCACCGGCACACGCTGCGCCTTCACAGTCGTGCCCAAGAGCCTCCTGGCCTGGAACAAGAAGGGCGAGGCCGTTCCTCTGCACCCGATGTGGAACCGCCGCCACACAACCAAGTTCAACGGGGTTTCCTACCCTATACAACGTGCGGCTGAGGCGGTTTATTCAGTGGATGGCAAACAACAAGTAAAATCTCTGATCGACTTTTACTTGGGCAACGCGGCGCTGATACGCGCCACCCTCGCCGAGCTCGGCTACAGCATGACCGGCGGCGAGAACAGCCCCTACATCTGGGTCAATGTCGGCAAGGACTCCTGGAGGTTCTTCGACCGCCTGCTCAAGCGCGCTCAAGTAGTAACCACCCCCGGTGCCGGGTTCGGCCGCTGCGGAAAGGGCTTCATACGCATCAGCGCCTTCAACAGCCGCGAGAACGTCGAGGAAGCAATGCGCCGCCTTCGCAAGACCATGCGGGCCTGATAAAACCTTAAGCACCACACGAATAGGAAACAAACACCATGAAACACACACGCAGCACAGTATCAACTTTTATCGCCATTGCCTGTCTTTGCTGTTTAGGCTTGCGCGCGTCGGCCGCAGACCTGAACACGTTTGTGGATAAAGCTCTCCGCGAGCCGGTTCTTAAAAACGCGGGCATGACCACCTTCGCCGCGGTTTTCGACATGGTCAAAGACGCGGACACCGCCGCCGACAAGGTTTTCCTTGACCACAGATCGGAACGCTCTCTGCGCCGCCATCAGTGCAGGCTGCGCGATAGCTGGACAAAGTCTTTCGGCGGCTACCCGAAACGCACGCCGCTGAACGCGCGCGTCACCGGCGTGGTGCCGCGCGACGGCTACCGCATTGAGAAGGTGCTCTTCGAAAGCCTGCCGGGGCTGTTCGTTACCGCGCACCTCTTTCTGCCGGACGAAATCCCGGATTGCAAGCCGCCCTACCCCGGCATACTGATCTGTTGCGGCCACAGCGGCGAAGGCAAAGGCATAGCCGGTTATCAGCGCGCCGCAGTGCTGGCCGCGCTCGACGGTTTCGCGGCCCTGATTTACGATCCAATCGACCAAGGCGAGCGCCTGCAGCTCCCGGGCAAGAACCCGCCGCATAACGTGCATGGCCACAACATCACCGGTATCAGCGCCATGCTGCTGGGCTGGAACACAGCCCGCTTCCGTATCTGGGACGGAATGCGCGCGCTCGATTACATGCAGTCCCGTAAAGAGATCAACCCAAAACGTCTGGGCGTGATGGGCAATAGCGGCGGCGGAACGCTCTCTTCTTATATCATGGCGCTGGATGACCGCATCGGTTCAGGCGCGCCGTCGTGCTACATCACCTCCTTAACCGAATTGTGTGACCGCTGCGGACCGCAGGACGCGGAGCAGAACTTCTTCGGCCAACTTGCCTTCGGCATCAACCACACCGGCTTCGTGATGGCGCGCGCGCCCTCCCCGGTCTGCATCAACTGCACACACGGCGATTTCTTCCCCTTCGACGGCACAAAAAAAACCTTTGCTGTCGCGCAAGATGTCTTCAAACGTTTCGGATGGGACGAGCGCATAGCCATGCTCGACGTGCCCGGCCCGCACGGCTGGCAAGAGGGAACTCGGTCTGGTTCAGTGCAATGGATGCGGCGCTGGCTCAAGAATGACGCTGCCGCTCTGCCGCTCGACTTGGACCGGCTGCGTAAAATCAGCGCGGAGTTCAATGACAAGCAGTCCGACTGCGGCCTCGTCAAAGAAAACGCCTGGGTCACAGAAACAGGCCAGGTGCGCGATCTGCCGGGAGCGCGCTCGGTCTATGACATCATGCGTGATGAGCTGACGCGCATCGAAAAGCGCCGGAAAAGTCATTCTCAAAAAAAATTACGCGGTATTGTGCGCTCCGCCGCAGGTGTCCGCGCGGCGGAAAAGATTCCTTTTGAGCGCTCGCTCGTCAGCGTGAAAGAGCATGCCGGCATCAAGGAAATCCGCCAAGTCTTCTCCTTTCCCTCCGGCATCAAGCTTCCCGCTGTCTCGTTGATACCCGGCAACAGCACAGCCGCCCCGGTGCTGATCGTCGCCGGCGACGGCAAGTCCAACCATGTCCACACGGCTGATAAATATCTGGCTGCCGGACATCCTGTGATGGCTGCGGATATCACCGGCACCGGCGAGATAGGCGGTTTCAAGCACAAGTTTTACGGTTCAGACCATTTGGACGAAGGTGTGGGACAGATGCTTTACCTGTTGGGCAAATCTCTGGTCGGAACACGCGCGGAAGACATCATCGCCTGCGCCAAGAGCCATTCCGAGGCATGCGGCAACGCGTCGGTCATCATTTGCGCGGGAACCTCCACCATCGTCGCAGCTTATCATGCTTATGCGGCGGAACCGCAACTGTTCAACCGTATCGACACCATTTCTTCCCTGCCGCTGGCCTGGGGTGATGTCGTGCGCAAATCTGACCGCTACAGTTTCTCGGACTGTGAGCAGAACGGCCTGCGCTTCTACGACTGGATTGACCTTTACACCCCGCCGCCGAAGCTCAGCGCCAGTGGCAGCGCCAAGATCGAGTCACAGCCCGCGCAACAACGGTAAGCCCCCGCCCGCCTCACACCGCAAAATACCGGGCTTGCGGATGGTGCGCGATGATCGCCGATGTGGTGTGCTCCGGAACCATCTGCATATTGTC
>JAQWAM010000414.1 GCA_028707675.1 Kiritimatiellia bacterium
CGCGATGTTGCGCCGGCCGGGGCGGCGGCGGATATAGACGATCTTTTCGGAGATCTGGGGGCGCCGGCCGTAAAACCGGAAGCGGCCCCATCGGCGAAGCCGGAAGAGCGCGGACCAGCGCAAGCCAAGCGCGATAAAGCGGTTGTAATTGAAGGGCTGGAAAAATTGCGAAACGGGTACGAGACCGCGCTTGGTCGCGGCGAGGTCTTTTTTTTCGGGCCGCATAAACGGGTCAATGGCAATTACGGCACCGCGCGCGCGATGATGGGTGTGCTGCCGCAGGCTCTGCGGCAGTCGCATTCGCCGCAGGATCTGCTGCGGCGTTTGCGCCGCGGCGGCGTGTTCTTTATCGACATCGCCATCTGTGGCGAGCTTTACAGGAACAGGACCACATTTCCGTTGCTGGAAAGCCGGCTTAAGAAGATCGAGGAGGCCGAGGCTCTGGAAGAGGCGCGGCGCCGTCGCGAGGCGCGGCGCTGGTGAGGCGTGTGAATGGCGCGCGTCCGATCGCCGGTTATTAACGAACAGGCAACTTCAATTTTCAACGCTCAAGTTTATAGGTAAGTTGTGGGTAAAAGGGAAACTAGATGGAAAAGCTCAATTTGAGGGCAGGGGGCGTAAGGGGCCGCAGGCGACATCAGATCGACATGGCGGCTTTTGAACGGGTGGCTGGTGTTTTTGCCTCGATAAATTCACAGGACGAAATGCGCAGGTTCCTTAACGAATTGCTGACAACAGGCGAAATGCGCGACATCACTTTGCGCTGGATGCTGCTGGAGCGTCTGGCGGCGGGGGTGACGCAGCGCAGAATCGCGGAAGATCTCAAGATCAGCCTGTGCAAAATCACGCGCGGTTCAAAGATTCTGAAACAGAAGGATTCTGTCACGGCGAAAAAGCTCAAAACCGGCGGCGCGGGTAAGAGGGGGCACTGATGCGGGTTATAGCGGGCGAGATACAGAAGCAGATGGCCGACGCTTCATGGATCCGCAAGATGTTCGAGAAGGGACTGGAACTGAAGCGGGAGGTCGGGGCCGATAACGTCTGCGATTTCAGTCTGGGCAATCCCGACATGCCGCCGCCGCCGCGGGCGCGCGGCGCGCTTTCGGAATTGGCCGCGCGCGTCTGCGAGCCTTTGGAGATGGGTTATTGCCCGAACGCCGGGCTGCCGGTTTTCCGCGAGAAGTTGGCCGGCTTTTTGGCGGCGCAGCAACAGGCGCCGGTGCGGGCGGGGCATGTGGTGGTGACATGCGGCGCTGCCGGCGCGTTGACCTCGTTCTTCCGGGCGGTGCTTGAACCGGGTGACGAGGTCATGTGTCCGGCGCCATATTTCGTTGAGTACGGCGCGTATTGCGGTCATTTCGGCGGCGTGCTGAGACCGGTGCCCGCGCTGCCGCCAGATTTTCAGCCAGACTTGGATGCGATTGAAGCGGCTGTGACGGACCGTACGCGCGTGATTCTGATCAACTCGCCCAACAACCCGACGGGCTGTGTCTACGCGCGGGAGACGCTCAAACGTTTGGCGGAATTGCTGGAGCGTGTCAACGCTTCGAGGCAACGCCCGCTGTTTCTGCTCAGTGACGAGCCATACCGGTTCTTGGCTTACGATGGGGCGGAGGTGCCGCCGGTGCTTGATGTCTCGCCCTACGCGCTGGTCTTGGGGTCTTTTTCCAAGAGTCTCTCGCTGGCGGGCGAACGCGTGGGCTACATCGCCGCCAGCCCGGCTATGCCCGATGCGGACTTGCTTATAAATGCGGTGGCCATGACCAGCCGCACTTTGGGTTTCGTGAACGCGCCGGTGCTGGGGCAGCGCCTGGCCATGGCGTTGCTGGGCGAGGGGGTGGATGTCGCGGTTTATGACGGGCGGCGGCGGGCAATGGCGGAGGTTCTGCGGGCGGCTGGAATCGAGTTCGCGATGCCGCGGGGGGCGTTTTATTTCTTTCCCAAGGCGCCGGGCGATGATGACCGGGGCTTTGTGCAAAAATTGTTGGCGCACAACATCTTGGCGGTGCCGGGCACTGGGTTTGGCTATCCCGGTCACTTCCGGTTGGCTTTCTGCGTGGACAAGCGCGTCATCGAGAGGTCGGCGCCCGGTTTTAAAGCCGCCGCTCGGGAGCGTTTGTGATGCGGGCACAGCCCGCATCAGTTGATTAGTGCGTTAGTTGATTGGTGCGTAGAGGTGCGTGATGCGGAAGTTTAATAGCAGCATGTCCGTTATAGGCTTGGTTTGTCTGCTGTGGGCGGGCGGTGCGCGCGGCAGTGAGTTCACGTCCCCGGCGGAATGGCTGACGGTGAACACCAACGCGGTTAAAGCATGGATGGCCGAGAGGCAGGCGCAATCCTCGCCGTCTTTTCGGGTCTGGCGCGGGGTGACGGCAGACTTGGATCGGCGCGAGGTGCGCCTGCTGGCCGAGGCGGTGGGCCACCGGGCGGGCATCACGGCCGAATTCCTGTTGATCGGGCCTGACAGCGACCGCGCCTACGAGGCGGCGGCGGTGACGGTGGCGGCGCCCGGCGACATCGCGCGGGCGGTCGAGAGCATCGGTGTCAAACGCGGCGGCGGCGTGGGCAGCCGTGCCTTCAGGTTTTGGCCGGTGGGCGAACGCATGAGCGTTCAGGTGCGGCGGCTGGATGTCGAGGGTGACGCCCTTCGCCCGCTGGGGGTGATGATAGCCGACCAGAAGCCTGACGATCCGCTGCTGGGCGATGGCGGGGTAGTTTTCACTGGCGGTGTCTGGGAGGGTGATGTGTGCCGCACCGACACGCGGATACCTTGTTCGGTTATCTCCCTTTATAATGAAAAGGGTTCGGTTT
>JAQWAM010000415.1 GCA_028707675.1 Kiritimatiellia bacterium
GGCATAATACATTTTTCACCACATTATTATTAAGGTTTATATATCGTTGTTGCGGATATGTCAAGCGGCAATTCTAATTTGATTTTTTTGGCTATTCGCCAGAATCTGTTGGTCATTTACGGTCTTCTTTCGTACTCAATTCCGACTGCGACGAAGCGGGAGAACTCAGTCTCTGTGGTTAATCAACTGCTGTTTCTCAGTTTTACGCAAAACACGCCTTCCTTGCCAAAAGTAGAAATGCGACTCCACGCCCTTCCGCTTGACATGCGCGGGTATCTGCTTCAGAATCTTAGCATTTCTAAACCGTATTGGAGTTATTATGCAGGATGCGATCAGAGCGAAACTGGAAGAACTGCGCGGCATGTTGCAGGCGGACGGCGGCGACATGGAGATTGTCGCTATCGAGAACAAGAACGTCAAGCTGCGTCTGCGCGGCGCGTGCGGGAGCTGCCCCCACGCCACCATGACCATCAAACAGGGCATCGAGCGTATCCTGCGCGAATCAATCGACCCGGAAATCCTGGTCGAGCGCGTCATGTGACACGCCGTCCGACATGCGCCGGCCTAACCAAAAGGAGCAGATCATGAAAACAACCGCACGTTTCACCGCGGGCACGGTTGCCTGCCTTCTTTTGTTTGTCTCTGTCTCCGCGCGGCCGGCCGCCGCGGGCGCCGCCGAAAACCCCGCCGAACGCGACGCGCGCATGCGCTGGTGGCGCGAGGCGCGTTTCGGCATGTTCGTTCACTGGGGTCTATACTCGGGACTCGCCGGCACCTGGGAAGGCAAGCCGGTCGGCGACAAAGGCGGCATGGAGTGGATCCAGCAGCGCGTCAAGGCAGATACCGGCACCTATGCTAAAAAAGCGATCCCGCTTTTCAAACCCGCGCCCGGGTTCGCCAAAGAGTGGGCCAAACTGGCCAAGCAGGCCGGCTGCAAATACATCGTCCTGACGTCAAAACACCATGACGGCTTCGCGCTGCACGATTCCAAGGTCAGCGACTACGACGCCGGCTCCGTGCTGAACCGCGACCTCATCCGCGAGTTCGTCGACGCCGCTCGCGCGGAAGGCCTGCGGCTAGGCTTCTACCACTCGGTGATCGACTGGCACCATGACCAGTACGAGTATGCCCTGTCAAAACAACTGCCCCACCCGCTCAAGGGCAAGCCTTACCCCAACGGCAAACGCGACCACGCCGCCTACCTGAAATTCCTCCACGCCCAAGCCGATGAGCTGGTCTCGAATTACGGCCCCGTTGACGTGCTCTGGTGGGATTACAGCTCGCAGGATTTCGAGGGCGACGCTGCCTGGCGCGCCTTTGACCTGATGGCCGCCGTGCGCGCCAAGCAGCCCGCCATCATCATGAACAACCGGCTGTTCCGCAACCCTGCGGCCGGATGGAAAAGCATGGGCACCGACGGGTTCGCGCTCAGCATCGACAGCAAGTACGGCGACTTCATAACCCCCGAACAGCACATACCCGCCACCGGAATGCCCGGCCTCGATTTCGAGGTCTGCATGACCCTCAACACCACCTGGGGCTACAGCGCGCATGACCACGCCTGGAAGTCTGACGAGACTCTCATACGCAACCTCGTCGACATCGCCAGCAAGGGCGGCAACTACCTGCTCAACATCGGACCTAAGGCGGACGGCTCGCTGACACCGGAGACGGTCAAAGCCTTCCGCGCCATCGGCGCGTGGATGGCGGTCAACGGCGAATCGATCTATGAAACCGCGGCCAGTCCCTTCCCCTATCTGCCTTGGGGACGCTCCACCGCGCGCAAAGACGGTTCCGGCGTCACCCTTTACCTGCATGTGTTCGACTGGCCTGCCGGCGGCGAGCTGAAGGTGCCGATGAAAGCCGACATCGCCGGCGTCCGCCTGCTGGCCGCGCCGGACACTAAAGTCGCGGTCACGGCTGACGGTAAGCATACCGTACTGCGCCTGCCCGCGGCAGCTCCCGACAAGATCGCTACGGTCATAAAGCTGGTTCTAAAGTCGGCTCCTAAAATCGACATGTCGGTCAAGCAGCCTGCCGCAAAATGATGAACGAAAGGATATGACTGTGTCCAGACTCCAAATTAAAAAGCCGGATTCGTGCCGTTTCGATGAGATATCCCTCGGAGAAGTGATGCTGCGGCTCGATCCCGGCGACATGCGGATCAAGAACGCGCGCTCGTTCAACGTCTGGGAAGGCGGCGGAGAGTACAACGTGGCGCGCGGCCTGCGCAAATGCTTCGGGCTGCGGACCGCCGTCGTGACCGCGTTCCCGGAGAACGACATCGGACGTCTGGCTGAAGACCTGATCATGCAGGGCGGCGTGGACACCTCGCTCATAAAATGGACTCCTTTCGACGGCACGGGCGCGGCGTCGCGCGTCGGGCTGAACTTCACGGAGCGCGGCTTCGGGGTGCGCGGCGCGCTGGGCGTCAGCGACCGCGGCCATTCGGCGGCTTCGCAACTCAAACCCGGCGAAATCGACTGGGACAGCATTTTCGGCGATCTCGGTGCGCGCTGGTTCCACACCGGCGGCATATACGCCGCGCTCTCCCCCACCGCCCCGCTGGTGATCGAAGAGGCCATGTCAGCAGCCCGCAAGCACGGCACCATAGTCTCATACGACCTCAACTACCGCCCATCGCTCTGGAAAGCCTTCGGCGGACAGAAGGCCTGCCGCGAGGTCAACCGCAGCCTCGCCGCTTACGTGGACGTGATGATCGGCAACGAGGAGGACTTCAACGCCTGCCTCGGGCTGGAAGTCGAGGGAGTGGACGCGAATCTCAGCGCCCTTCCG
>JAQWAM010000416.1 GCA_028707675.1 Kiritimatiellia bacterium
CGCGCAACCGGGTCATCGCTGTTGTGCTGCTGTTAGTGCTGACGGCAGGTCTCTGGCTGGTTGGGCTTCTGGACAGCGTCTTGCCGTGTTCGATGCGGCGCTGCGACGCGCCGTCCGACCCGGCGCGGAGCGCCTGCCGGTAAGGGGCGCTGACCGCTGCCGCGGTCTGGATTATGCCGATCATGCCATATTGCCTGAACGTGCATCCCGGGGAGACTCTTGAGTCTGTGCGGGAGGCGATAGCGATGCGCGCGGCGACCGTGAAGCGGGCCGTCGCGCCGGATCGCCCTTATCCCTTGGGCCTGCGCCTTTCGGCGGTTGCGGCGGCGGAACTGGCCACGCAAGACCGCGTTCTGGAAGAGTTCGCGGATTTTCTCAGACAGGGCGGGTTCGAGGTCAGCGGCGTCAACGGCTTCCCGTATGGCGCGTTTCACGCCCATACGGTCAAGGCGGCGGTATATGAGCCGGACTGGTCCACGCCGGAGCGGCTGAAGTACACCGGCCGGCTCGCGACGGTTCTGTCCGCATTGCTGCCGGAAGGCGGATGCGGCAACATATCGACCGTACCGCTGGCCTATAAAAGCCGCGACTTGGAAGCTGGCGCGCGTAAAGCGGCGGTCCATGCGCGCCAGATCGCGCTGCTGGCGGAGTTTCTGGATAAGCTGCGCAAGGAAGAGGGGCGCGAGATCGTGCTGGCGTTAGAGCCGGAGCCGGACTGCGTTTTAGATAACATTGACGATACTGTCGCCTGGTTTGAAGAACAACTGCTGTATGAGGGCGCGCGCTGGTTGAGCGCCGGAAAGCGCAGTTCGCGCGAAGAGGCCGAGGCGTTGCTGCGGCGTCATGTCGGGGTATGTCTGGACACATGCCACTTTGCGGTCGTCTTCGAGGATCCCCTGACGGCGCTGATCCGCTTGGAGAGCGCCGGTATCCGGGTGGCGCGGGTACAGCTCAGCGCGGCGCTGCGCTGCACCGTGTCGGATGAGGCGTTGCTGCGGCTGCGCGCTTTCATTGACCCGGTCTATCTGCACCAGACCCGGGTACGGCTGCCGCTCGGACGTTTCGCGGCCTGGCCCGACCTTGACGCCGCAACGCTGGCGGCGGCACAGTCTCACCAAGGCTGCGAGCTGCGCACGCATTTTCACATGCCGCTTTATTACGACGGTGACGGAACATTGGAGTCCACCAACACCGTTTTGGACGCTGAATTCTTCGCGCATGTTGTGGCGCGGGACTATCCGATCGAGATCGAGACCTACACTTTCGACGTTCTGCCGACGGGAATGCGGACAGATAACGTTGAAGAGAGCATTATCAGGGAACACCGCTGGGCGCAGGAGCGGTGCCTGGCGGATCAGGGGGTATCCGCTTCGTCGTCCGTCTCCCACTCGCCGTAAGTTTCCGGTTTCTCGCGAATACCGCCGTAGTCACGGTGGGCTTTCAGAACCAGCATGTCGCGGCGCGCCTTGATTTTGGCCACTCCCTCTTCGCGCTCCTTGCGCTTAGTCTCGTTGAGCGTCTGCTGCAGGTCGGCGACTTTCGGCGAGTAGTCGTAAGATGTGTATGTGCTCAATTTCAGGTCGTAGCCGTCCAGACGGGCCATGTTGTTCATTTGGCGGAGCTGTTCGGCCACGGCCGGCTTCAGCGCTTCCAGTTGCGATTCGATTTCAAAGAGCCGCTTGCGCAGTTCAAAATAACGCGTGATTTCTGCCGAGTTCATCTTTACCTTCTCCTGTCCGGGATAAAAACCACATTATTCGCCGATGATTTTGACGAGGACGCGTTTGCGGCGCAGGCCGTCAAACTCGCCGTAGAAAAGCTGTTCCCAGGGGCCCAGATCCAATCTGCCGTTGGTGACCGCCACCACCGCTTCGCGGCCCATCACGGTGCGTTTCAGGTGGGCGTCGGCGTTGTCCTCGGCGCCGTTGTGGCGGTATTGGCTGTAGGGTTTCTCGGGCGCCAACCCTTCCAGCCACTTCTCGAAATCGGCGTGCAGCCCGCTCTCGTCGTCATTGATGAAGACCGAGGCGGTGATATGCATGGCGTTGACCAGCACCAACCCCTCGCGCACACCGCTTTTTTCGAGACATCGCGCCACCTCGGGGGTGATGTTGACGAAGCCGCGGCGGCGCGGTATATTGAACCAGAGTTCCTCGCGGAATGATTTCATCGGCATGTGCTCCTGATTTGACGGGCAGTTCAAAGACACAAAAAAGTTTTACAAAGCACACAAATTATACAAATCGCCGCCGCTGACGGGAAGCCTAAAAACGCCTTTGCGCGCGCACGGCTTGATGAAACGAGAAATACGCCATGCCCGGCTAATTCACTTGTACGGACGGCCGTAATCAGGTAACATATTATAAATTACTCCATTTACGGAAAAAGGTATGTCAGAAGACACAAGCAGCAAAGCGGTTTCGGGTTCACCCGAGAATCAGAATAACGACAACTACAACGCGGCTAACATCACGGTTTTGGAGGGCATGGAGGCTGTCCGCAAACGGCCGGCCATGTATATCGGCGACACCGCCGAACGCGGCTATCATCATTTGGTGTATGAGGTGGTCGACAACTCGATCGACGAGGCCCTCGCGGGGCACTGCTACCATATTGACGTGGCCATCAACCCGGACGGCTCGCTCTCAGTGACCGACAACGGACGCGGCATACCGGTCGACATGCACCCGATTGAAGGTCGTCCGGCGGTCGAGGTGGTGTCGACGACCCTGCACGCGGGCGGCAAGTTCGACGGTACGAACTACAAAGTCTCCGGCGGCCTGCACGGCGTAGGA
>JAQWAM010000417.1 GCA_028707675.1 Kiritimatiellia bacterium
CTAAACAGCCTTTCAGCGTAAGACTTCGATTCTCCCGCAAGGCCAGGAAGAATGGGCAAACCTGCACCCATGAGCACCAAGGGAAGCTGGCGTTGCTGTATCTTGTGCATCGCCATGATTAGAGCGCCAAGTTCCTTCTGATTAAGATATTGGATCTCGTCGATGAGCACAGCCACAGCGCTATTTCTCTCTTCGGCGGCTTCGGCCACCGCGACAAACAGGTTGGGCAGATCGATCTCCAAGTCCCCGCTGTCAGCAGAGCCTTGTTCGGGATCTATGTCCAGTCCGATGGTGATGTCATTATAGGTAACTTTGAGGGCACCTAGGAAACTGCGAAGCACACGCAACCCCCGCTTCGCCTTATCACCTGCACCGGCCATCCGGTCCAATTCGAACAGCGTGCTTCGAAGGTGTTGAGCTACAAGCGGCCCCAAAGGTTTGTTTTCGTGTGCCTCAATGACGATGGTCCGGTAGTCCGCCGCTTTGGCCAAGCGATCGATCTCGTTGAGCAACACGGTCTTCCCTACCCCTCGAAGCCCAGTGAGCAGGATATTTTTCTCTGAGCGCCGCTCTTTAACGCGGCCGAGAAGGATGCGGGACTCTTCCAGAATAGGATCGCGGCCGACCAATTCAGGAGGCGGAGAGCCAGCGCCAGGTGAAAAGGGATTTTTGATCGGGTCCATTTATAACTCCTTATAACCATTTATAGCGGATAAGCGCTATAATTGGTTAAACTTGGTATAAAGTCAAGGAGAAGCGGCGGAGAAGTGGCTAGTGGAGAGTGGTTAGTGGATAGCTGGAGGTCAAAAGCCGTGGTCTTGACGGCTTTCTGCTCCTCACCCGTGAGGCGGGCGAGACTGTCGGTTAAACTCATGTCAGGCATGTCCCCTCCCCGCCTGTGCCGTTTATTTGCGCAGCTCGCGCTGCAGCTTCTCCAGAAAATCCCCGACCTTTTCCACGGTCTCTTCGCTGACCACGCTTTTGAACATGTCGGCCATGGCGTTTTTCAGGGCGCTGGTGTCAAGCCGCGGCTCTTCGACCGTGCCCGCCACCGGGATCTTTATGACCCTGTCGCGCAATAATTTGCCGACCGCCCTTCCTGCCAGACGCTCCGGCACGGGCACCTCGATCAGATATTTTATAGTTCCGTCAAAAGCCACCCAGCCGCTCACAACAATCGGCTGGTGATCCACAACGATGCGCAAAGGCGCCATGTGTACGCGCCCGTCTTTGATAACCATATGCACCGGCAGCCGCTCCACCGCATAACGTGAGTCCTTTACCTTCACCAGTGACAGCACTTCCCGTAAGGCCGGCCCCATCTCCATGCTGAGCTGGTTGAAAACAATGTCCATCTCAGTCGCAAGCTGTTTTTCCGGCGCTGCGTCAGGAACATACTCGAAACGCTTGAGGTCCACTGTCACCGTGCCGCGCCTGACTACGCTGCCCGTGAAGAGCGGGTTGATTCGCGCCAGCAGCAGGTCAACCAGTTCCTGAGTTACGGCCACGTTCTCAAGCAGCCTGGTTTTAGGCGGGAACGCGAGCGATACACCGCGCGTACTGATTCTGGCCTCGGGGACCAGCCGCAGACGTCCGCCGTTCAATACCGGCGTGTACGCCATGCGCGCGACTCCGCGCGACAGCCGCAGCGATATGTCTGCCGGGCCCGCGCTCAGCCCCATGCCTTTTAGCGACTCGACACAAGCGGCGCCCGAAAACTCGCCTTCCGACATCATTGTGGCCCACCCGCCCGCCATCGGCGCGGCGAAGCTGAACTCGCGCGCCTCGCGCCCGGTGATTCGGAAAGCTTCCAGCGCCTCAGCGTCCAGCATCCCCGCGAGCGCGGCTAAGTCCAGCGCCGCGACCCCTTTAGCCTGCAACAGACAGCGCCCCGACATATCCCGCATTTCGGCCGACGCGTCCATCTCAAGCAGCTCCGCCCTGATTTTCAGTTTTGGGGCAAGCAGCCGGTCACCCCCCGGAGGCACCCGCGCCTCCAGTTCGCATTTGAACTCCGGTTCGGCGAACACTGTCTGACCGTCGCGCTCAAACGCGAACCCGCCCGCCACAGACGCATCGACGCGCGTCTCGGCCGCGGGGCCTTCGCGGCTGACCGCACCCTCCATCCGCACATTTGGCACATGCCAGACTCCGTCTTCCACCGCGCAACGCATCTCCGACCCGCCCGCATTCACGCGCGCTTTTAGCGCGCCGCCCGCCATTTCGGCGGTCACGTTAGCCAACACTCGCCCTCGCCACGCGCGCAGTCTCCGGCACGCCGGCGCCGGCAGCAACCCGCCAAGCAGCCTGCCCGCGCTTGCCACATCCAGACTGCTTTTGACTGACATACCGCGCAGAACCGTGCCGCGGCCGTCCGGCGGCAACGCCAGCCGCTGCCATTGTCCCTCAATGCCGCCGTCATCCAGCGCCACGCTGAAATCAACCCCGTTCAGCTCGCGTTCCGGCCGGCCGGCCTTCACCGGCACACTGCCGCTGAACTTGACCGTGCCCTGCGGCACGACTGTCATTTGCCCGGGGCGCGTCTCCACCGCCAGATCGGACAGCTTCACGAAGGAGTTAATTTTAATCAGGTCAGGCCCCGCGCTCGTGGCAACATCCAAATACGCCGATCCCACCATCGGCGGACAGCCTTTGAATATTTTCCTGAAATCCCGCGCGAAGCGCGTAAAATCCAGTCGCCCTTTCACGACCGCGGAGTCAAAACGCCCTTTACCGTACAGGTCCGCGAACGGCGCTTTGAAATGAAAAGTCTCCACGTCCGGCCACTCTCCG
>JAQWAM010000418.1 GCA_028707675.1 Kiritimatiellia bacterium
TCTCCGCAGCCGATCTGGTGCTGGACGATCTGGCGGACTTCTCGGTCGAGGCCTTTAACCGCCGCCTGCGGATGCGGTGCGCCACGTCGCGGAACCCTGACGGCCGCCACAAAATGTCTGCCGTGCCGGAAACGAACGGCAGAGCGCGCGGCGCGATCAGCGAGCCGATGTCGGGCCAGCACCAGCGGTAACAGTTGATCCAGAACGCGCAGTCGCAGTGTACGTCGGCCGCGCGGTCGACCGCCACGTCTTCAACGCTGCCGCTCTGGCAAACCCAAGGCCGTAAGCGGATCGCAAGTGATTCTAATATCGGCACGAAAAACTCAGCGTAACGCTCCCGCTACTCTGTCGCCGTCCCATGTTACTCTTCCTTGAAAATGTCGAAAAGTTACACAAAAGATAATTTTTCAAGGGTTTAAGCGTTTGCGCTTGAACCATAACGAAAAAAAGTAAAAAATAGCAAATTGCTTTGCCATCCGTTAGGCTACATTATGCGCATAACGGCAGGCATTCCAAGGAGTTTACAGTAATGCCCAGAACCATACCTTTGAACAAGATCCGCAATATCGGCATCATGGCCCACATAGACGCGGGCAAGACGACGTGCAGCGAACGCATCCTTTTCTATTCCGGCAAGAACTATAAGCTCGGCGAGGTGCATGAGGGCGGCGCCACCATGGACTACATGGTGCAGGAGCAGGAGCGCGGCATAACCATAACCTCGGCAGCGACGGCCGTCTCCTGGCGTGATCACCAGATCAGCCTGATCGACACGCCCGGACACGTCGATTTCACCGCCGAGGTTGAGCGCTCGCTGCGCGTTCTGGACGGCGCGGTGGCGCTGTTCTGCGCGGTCGGCGGCGTGCAGCCCCAGACGGAACAGGTCTGGCGCCAGAGCGAGAAATACGCGGTTCCGAAACTCTGCATGATCAACAAGATGGACCGCATCGGAGCCAATTTCTTCTCGGTCATCGACGAGATCCGCGACACTCTGGGCGGCAACCCGGTCGTGATGGTATACCCCATCGGAGCGGGCGAGACCTTCCGCGGCGTGGTCGACCTTTTGAGAATGAAGGCGCTGACCTTTGACGAGGCCACCAAGGGCGTCAAAATCATCGAGAGCGACATCCCCGAAGACCTGCGCGAAGAGTGCGAGCGCCTGCGCGTCGAGATGATGGAAAAAGCCGCCGAGCAGGACGAGGCCCTGATGGAGAAGTACTTCGAGAACGGATCGCTCACTGACGAGGAGATCAAACGCGGCATCCGCAAAGGCACGATCGCGCGCGCGCTGGTGCCCGCGTACTGCGGCACGGCTTTTAAGAACAAAGGTGTGCAGCCGCTGCTTGACGGGGTGATAGACTACCTGCCCTCGCCGCTGGACATCGGTGAGGTACATTCAGCCGACAACCCCGGGATGGTGCGCAAACCCGACGACAAAGAACCGTTCGCCGGCCTAGCCTTCAAAATCATGGCCGACAAGCACATGGGCAAGATCACCTTTGTGCGCATTTACTCCGGAACCCTTAAGGTCGGCGCCCCTATCTACAACAGCACAATGGAACAGGACGCGCGCATCGGACGCCTCTTCCGCATGCACGCAAGCAGGCAGGAGGCTTTGGAGGAGGCTTACGCCGGCGATATCGTGGCGGTGGTAGGCCTGGCCAAGACCCGCACCGGCGACACCATCTGCGACCCGCAGAACCCCATAGTGCTCGAGTCCATCGAGTTTCCGGCGCCGGTCATCGCGATATCAATCCGGCCGGCCTCGCGCAACGACAACGAGAAACTCGGCAACGCCCTGCACGCGCTGGCCCAGGAAGACCCCACCTTCGTGGTGCGCTACGACCAGGAGACCGGCGAGACGATCATTTCCGGCATGGGCGAGCTGCATCTGGAAATCATCGTCGACCGCCTGCGCCGCGAGTTCGGCGTCGAGTGCGAGGTAGGAAAGCCCGAGGTAGCCTACCGCGAAACCATCCGGCACATGGTCGACGGCGAATACAAGCACGTCAAGCAATCCGGCGGCCGCGGACAATACGCCCACGTCTGCCTGCGCATTGAACCGCAAGAGCCCGGGCACGGATTTGCCTTCGTCAACGAGGTCAAAGGCGGCGTGATCCCCAACGAGTACATCCCCGCCGTCGAGAAAGGCGTCATCAAGGCCATGGAGAGCGGCCCGTGCGGCGGGTTCCCGGTCGTGGATGTAAAGGTCGTCGTGCATTTCGGCTCTTACCACGAGGTCGACTCCAACGAGTTCGCCTTCGTGGAGTGCGCGCGACAATGCTTCAAAACCCTTTTCATGAAGGGCAATCCGCAATTGCTGGAGCCTGTCATGAGCGTCGAGGTCTCGGTGCCGGAAGATTACATGGGCACCGCGACCGGCTCGATCTGCTCGCGCCGCGGCCGCGTGGAGGGCATGGACGAGAAAGGCGGCGTAAAACTGGTCAGGGGCTTCGTGCCGCTGGGCGAGATGTTCGGCTACTCCAACGCCATACGCACCGTCACGCAGGGCCGCGGCTCCTTCACCATGACTTTCGAGCGCTACGAGGGAGTGCCCTTCGAGCTCTCCGAGCAGATCATCGAAAAGCGCAAGAAAGACGGCAAGGTACATTAACCCGCCAACCCTAAAAGCTGCCCTTAACCATTTCCTACACAAAAATGCCCCCTCAATGGCATTTTTTTTGCTATATATGCCGCCCATACGCCCTATAATGTATGGGAACCTGTAACTCGACTGCTGGTTAAGCCAGTCAAGCAAATAATCGTGTAAAGAGACATATTTTTTAGCT
>JAQWAM010000419.1 GCA_028707675.1 Kiritimatiellia bacterium
CTCGCGGCGACTGGCGGAGAGGTTGGCCTCGAGTGTGCCGTTGTCCCCGAGAGGTGAGCCGCCGCCCAGGTTTAGACCCCATGTCTCGAACCGCGTGCGGTCGTCAGGTGTAATGGTCTGGCGCGGGTTGTCCTTGAACTGCTGCCAGGTGAGGGCGCCGGGCAGACCGTATTCGCTGTCGTGATAAAACGCCGAGAGTGATATCTTTTGGCCGTTTTCCCAACGTTTGGCCACTGAGGCATCCATACCCCACGACTCATAATCGCCGTTGTCGCGGTAGCCGCCGGTCTTGTTCCAGTCCGCGCCCGCGAAATAAGACACGCCGTCCTCGAAGGCGCCGGATTTGCCGATGTGCAGGGCATAGGTGTCATAAGATCCGACAGTGGCGGAGACGGTGGTGGCGGGCGCGGCCTTGATCGAAGTGTCGGTGATAATGTTTATGACTCCAGCCTCGGCGAAGTCGCCGTAGAGCACAGTCTGCGGGCCGCGTATTACCTCGATGCGTTTTATTGACTGGACAGGGATGCGCATCAGGTTGGGGGCGGACATGTCGGGGTTGTTGAGCCGTTCGCCGTTGAGCAGGATCAGCACGCGGCCGTGGGCGTTTTCGCCGAAGCCGCGCAACGCGACCGTGGCAGTGGCGGGGTTGTCGGAGAAGTTCTTGATTGGTACGCCAGCCTGTTTCTGCAGTACGTCCAGAATATTCTGGTGACCGGAACGCGCGATATCCCCAGCGGTGACGATCCGCACATTGGCGGGCATCTCGGCTGCGGTGCGTCCGGCGCGGCTGGCCTGCACGATTATGGGCGGCAGGTTGGTGGCGGGGTCGGCTAGTTCATTGGCCTCCGCGCCGCGCGCGGCGGCAGCCGACGCGAGGCAGGTTGCGAGAGCGGGGCGGGCAAGCCCTATGCGCAAGGCGCGCGAACAAACGGACGGGAAACTGGAACGCCGAATTTCGAACATCGAACGTCGAACAATGAACTCTGAAGTTCTGGTTGAGTTATCGGTAGGGACGCATCCCCGAGGCGTCCGCGGCGGTTTCGGGGAAACCGCCCTACCGTTTACAACACGGCGTTGGTGTGACAAAACGGCCAAGTTGCAGACAAGGGCCCGGATATGTGACAAGCGCATGATCATTTTCCTCTTGCGGGAAGTTATGGCACTTCTGGACGCGAGAGGCGGTCATGCGAGAGCGGAAGAAGACCCGGAAACAGCCGGGCAAGTTCTAAGGCTCCTCTGGCGCGAAGGAGTGCCGCGGGTTGCATCCGATCCGTCTTCTGGCTTACGGCTTGACCTCGCCCCCGCCTTCTCTCCCTTGCGGAAAATGGCACTCGGGGGTTTGTAGCCGATTACAGCGGCGCGACCGCGCCCGAATCTCACGGGCTTCCGATAACCGGTGCAAAACTCGTCATGAGATTAGTGTTTTTTGGTGGCGGTTGTCAATTGGGATTTGTTAATATTATATAACCAAACGCAAAAAGGAGGAATGCAAATGGCTTCTATCAAAGGAACCCAAACAGAGAAGAACGTTTTGACCGCTTTTACCGGCGAGTCAGCCGCGCGCAACCGCTACACCTACTGGGCTTCGCAGGCCAAGAAGGACGGGTTCGTGCAGATCGAGTCGATTTTCACGGAAACCGCCAGCCAGGAAAAAGAGCACGCCAAGCGTCTCTTCAAGTTTCTGGAAGGCGGCGAGGTCGAGGTTTCGATCGGGCTGCCTGCCGGGATTATCGGCAAGACGATGGACAACCTGATCGCGGCGGCCGAGGGCGAGGAGCACGAGTGGCAGCACATGTATCCTGATTTCGCCAAGGTCGCGCGCGAGGAAGGGTTCGAAGAGATAGCTTCGACGATGGAGCACATCGCGGTGGCCGAGAAGTTCCACGGCGAGCGTTACCGCAAGCTGGCGGCCAACATACAGAAGGGAATCGTGTTCAAGCGCGAGGATCCCAAGACTGTGTGGCGCTGCCGCAACTGCGGTTACATCCATGTCGGTGTTGAAGCTGTGGATGTCTGCCCGGCCTGCGCCCATCCCAAGGCGCATTTCGAGCTGGTTCCCGGCAACTTCTGAGGTTTGCGGAGAACTCAGCCCTATATTCTCACAGAGGCGCCGAGTTCACAGCGGTTTTGTAAAACGCAGTGAGCTTTGCGCCTTTGTGAGAATAGTTTACGGCGCGGGTTGACCGGCCATTAGCGGTGTGATAATCTAAAAAACTGTTTTTCAATGGATTGGAATAGGAGACTCAAAGATGAAAATGACGTGGCAGCCATCGAAGATCAAGCGTAAGCGCAAGATCGGGTTCCGTGCCCGCATGGCCACAAGAGGCGGCCGTGCGATCATTAATGCCCGCCGCCGCAAGGGGCGCGCGCGCTTGACGCAGGTATAATGCGGATGCCGGGGGGACGGCATGTTCGAGTCTGTACAGATTGGATGCGTCCCCGTTCGCGTGGCAGGCGGATGCCGGCTGGAGTCCGTAAAGTACAAAGGCGTTTTTGCCGCGGGCAAGAAAGTTTACGTGCGGACTGTGATGATATGGTTCGCGCGTGGTGAGGATGCCGGCCGGAAGGCCGGCGTTGTTGTTTCAAAGCGGGTGTTCCGGCGGGCGGTCGACCGCAACCGCGCCAAGCGGCTGATGCGGGAGGCGTTCCGTTTGAAGCGGCACATGCTTGGCTGTGATGTCGATCTGATCATGGTGGCGCGAAAAGGCATCGCGGGGCGGAGTTGCGCGGAGGTGGCGCTTGATCTTGAGACGGTTTTTCGGCGTTCCGGGCTGACAGCCTAAAGGC
>JAQWAM010000420.1 GCA_028707675.1 Kiritimatiellia bacterium
CCGCCTTCAAAAGCGGCGTCGCGCGTCCCGCACAGCGGCACGCTTGCCGCGCGCACTCCAAAATTCCCGCCGCAGCGGATCTGGAGTGCGGTGACAAGAGCCGCGCCGCGCGCGGGTCGCGGCACCGCTTTCCGCGCGCCGGCCCCGCCTTCAAAAGCGGCGTCGCGCGTCCCGCACAGCGGCACGCTTGCCGCGCGCACTCCAAAATTTCTCCGCAGCGGATCTGGAGTGCGGTGACAAGAGCCGCGCCGCGCGCGGGTCGCGGCACCGCTTTCCGCGCGCGGGTCGCGGCACCGCTTTCCGCGCGCCGGCCCCGCCTTCAAAAGCGGCGTCGCGCGTCCCGCACAGCGGCACGCTTGCCGCGCGCACTCCAAAATTACCGCCGCAGCGATTACCTACCCGCGTTTGGCCGCCGCGCGCCTGGCCATGACCGCCGCCTTGCCGCGCCGCATGTGCTGAACCAGCGGGCGCCGCGCGGGACAGACGAACGCGCACGAGCCGCACTCGATGCAGTCCATCAGCGCGATGCCCTCCGCGCCCCCGATGTCGTCAGCCTCAATGAACTGGCTCAGCTCGGCCGGGGCCAGCCGCATCGGGCAGGCGTCAACGCAGCGCCCGCACGAGATGCAGGCCTGCGAAGTGAAACACGTTACCTTGCCGGCGGACAGCAGCAGCAGACCGGAGGCGGTCTTGCCGGTCGGCACGTCGAGCGAGCCGACCGCGAAACCCATCATCGGCCCGCCGGAGATGATTTTCGCGGCCTTGCCCTTGATGCCGCCGCAGGCGGCCACGAGGTCCGCGTACAGCGTGCCGCACGGAGCCAGCAGGTTCGACGGCCCGGCTACCGCGTCGCCGGTGACAGAGATGACGCGCCGCGTCAGAGGCTCGCCGTTGACCACCGCGTCCCAGACCGCGAAGGCGGTGCTGACGTTCTCCACCACGCAGCCGACATCCATCGGCAGCCCGCCGCGCGGCACCTCGCGCCCGGTCACGGAATATATCTGCTGTTTCTCGGAGCCTTGCGGATAGCTGGTCTTGAGCACCGCCACCGCCACGTCGCCGTCCATGTCGGCAAAGGCTTGTTCAATGGCCGCGATGGCGTCAGGCTTGTTGTCCTCGATCGCCACGCGCAAACATTTCGCCCCCAGAATGTGACGGATGATCTCCGCGCCGTCGCGTATCTCCCGGGCGCGCTCGACCATCATGCGGTGGTCGGAAGTAAGGTAAGGCTCGCACTCGGCGCCGTTGAGGATAACGGTGTCGATCGGCTTGTCGGACGGCGGCGAGAGTTTCACGCGCGTGGGGAAGCCCGCGCCGCCCATGCCGACCACCCCGGCCTCGCCGACGCGGGCGGACAGCTCTTTGCGGTCAACTCCGCGCCACTCCGTCAGCGCTGGCATGGCCTGACGCTCTGCGGAGCCGTCGGTCTCTATCACCACCGCCGCGCAGGCGCGCCCGGAAGCCGTGACGGCGCTGTCGATGGCGGCCACCTTGCCGCCCGCGGGCGCGTGCACCGCGGCGGATATGAAACCGTTCTGCTCGCCGATCAGTTGTCCCGCCTTGATCATGTCACCGGCTTTGACAACAGGCTTGGCCGGCGCGCCCAGATGCTGCGACATCGGCACCGTCAGCCGTGCCGGGGTTGGCAGCTCGCGAATGGCCGCGCCAGCAGCCAGGTCTTTATTGTAGGCGGGATGGATGCCGCCGCGAAAAGTGTGTGGGGAACGGATAGTGGTCATTTGAAAAGTTCTCACTAAGCGTCTTATGGAACGCTTTTATGGTATTATGAGGCTGCCGCCGTTTCCGCATTACCCGCGCCGTCCTTGCGGATGCAGTGGCTAGGGCACTTGGCCACGACCTCCTCGTTGGTCAGCCGTTTTGTGTAGTCGGCAACCGCCAGGAAACCGTCCATCACGATCGAGCCCTCGTCGGCGAACTTGGTGCAGATGCGGCAGCCGATGCAGCCGGTGCCGCAGACCTTCTTGACGACCGGCCCCTTGTCCTTGGAGCTGCACAGCACATGTATATCGGCGGCGGCAGGCACTAGTTTAATGAGCTTGCGCGGGCAGACGTCCACGCACTTGCCGCAGGCGATGCAGAGCGCCTTGTCGACCTTGGCGATGCCGTTGACAATGGCGATGGCGTTCACAGGGCAGACGCGCGCGCACGAGCCGTACCCGAGGCAGCCGTAGGCGCAGGCCTTGTCGCCTCCGGCCGTGGCCTGAGCCGCGGCGCAGTCGGTGATGCCGTTGTAGGCGGCGCGGCGCGCGGCCGCGGTGTCGTCGCCGCAGCACAGAACGATCGCCACGCGTTTTTCGACAGCGCCGGCGGCGCGCCCGAGAAACGCCGCGATGGTGTTCGCGCACTCCGGACCGCCCGGGGCGCAGAGGGTCAGGTCGACATTGTCGTTGACGATCTTGCGGGCATAGTCCGCGCAGCCCGCGTAACCGCAGCCGCCGCAGTTGGCGCCCGGCAGCATCTCGGCGACCTTGGCGATGCGCGGGTCTTCCTTGACGCTAAGGTATTTCTCGGCCACGGCCAGCGCCGCCGCGCTGGCCAGTCCGATACCGCCGACACAGAGAGTTGATGTGATGATTGGATCCATTTTTCAAATCAGGAGTTATGAGTTATGAATTAGGGGTCCGGGGTCCTGAGTCCGGAGTCCTGGGTCCAGCTGATTGCGGCCGCGCAGAGGCCGCAATGTCGATGGTAAAAAAAGAGGATAACCCATCAGATCTTCCAAACGTCGATAAGAACTCAAATCTCCTTCCTCCTGAACCTC